>NZ_JACEGK010000019.1:0-28945 GCF_056859195.1 Streptomyces sp. NH27 | reverse complement strand
GTGCATGACGCCGCCGGGAAGCAGGGACACCTCGGTCGGCTGCCTGCGGAAGTAGTTGAAGAGGCCCTCTTCCCTGGCGTCCAGGCCGAGGGGGGTGAGCGGGAGCGGCATGGCGTCGTCGGGGGCGGGCGGCACCGGAAGGTCGAGGTAGTCCCTGAGATCGAGCCAGAAGAACTGGGCCGCGTTGTCGCCGTCGTGGTGGACGTACATGATGCCGTTGCGGTCCAGACAGTCCTTGACCTCGGCGAAGCTGGTGCTGAGGAGGCTGCGGTAGGTCCTCATGGCGAACGTTGTGTACAGCTCGGAGCCGGGGCCGTCGGCGGGAGCGGAGAGGACAGCGCCGATCACGTAGTGCTTGAGCGAGTCGATGGGCGTGAACCAGGACATCGGGTGCCGTACCTCGGAACCGGTGTCCTTGCTGCCCATCATGGCGTCCTTGACGACCTCGTTCTGGGAGACGACGAATCCGGTGCGGAAGCCGGAGAGCCCGAAGTCCTTGGCGAAGCCCCAGACGACATGGATACGGGTGGGGTGCTCGCGATAGGCGTTCAGGGCGACGGCACTGGTGAACGGGGTTGTGCTGTCGTTCAGTTGGGAGTGGCAGTAGATCTCGTCGGAGATGATGTGCAGGTCGGGGTCGCTGAGCGCCCAGGCGTAGATGTCCTCCAGCAGTGCCGTACGGAGGGAAGTAGTGGATGTTCTTCTCGGGCAGCAGGCTGGTGTTCGCGAACACCGTCTTCTGCATCGAGTCGTAGACGAGGACGTTCTCCGCGACGGACAGGTCGACCGCGGTGTCGGGCGCCAGTTGGCGATGGTAGAAGGCGAGCGCCTGCTCCAGGTCGGGGATGCGCGCGAGGAGGTCGGCCTCCTCGGAGGAGACGTGCGGGTTCAGCCCGGTGGGCGCAACGTTGGTCGTCATGGTGCCGAAGTTCCTTGTCCTGGTGGTGGAGATCCAGCGGGCCGTGCGGCGAACCTCTCCACGGTTCGCACCCGCACGGAGCAAGCCGGCAGCGCGTGCGTTAGGGACGGCTGTTGGCGATTCGGCGGCCATCCGCGAACAGACGGGGAAGCTTTCCCCCTGACCTTCAGGAACAGGGGCGTTGAATCCGCTGCCGGACACGGAGGAGAGGTCCGACGCGTGCGAATGTCCTGGAGGCCACCTGATCGCCAAGCGGCTTCAAACGTAGTCGGAGCGTGATCATCGAAATGCCGTTGAAGGGGGGCGCGGTTGGGGTGAAAAGGGGAGCGTGAAGGCGCACAATCCGGTGATTCGTTTCGCCAACGCGGCTCCGCCGGGGACGATGAGTTGCTCGTTGGGGTGAATCGACCTCGGACCACTGGTTACTCAGCGAAGTCGTACGACACTGTAGGTAGTCGTTCGGTTGGTTCGCCGAGAGGGGTCTCCCATGTTTGTTCTCAAGAAGTCGCACGTCATCGTGGTAGCGGTGGCGGCGGCCTCCGTCCTCACCGCCGGAGCTGTCGCGGCCGCGTCGCCGGACAAGGCACCGGACAGGTCCCCGGCTGCCGCGGCGGCGGTTCCGATCGCCGTCGCCCCCTACGCGCGGGCCGCCGCCGTCGTCGATCCGAGCGGTGCGCTGATCCGCGCCAAGGGCATCGCGTCCGTCAAGCGCGTCGCGGTCGGCGAGTACTGCGTGAAGATCTCCACCCCCGGCATCGACATGCGCACCGCCGCACCCCAGGCGACGTTCAACCTCAACTCCGACTACAACGCGACCATCGCGGTCTCCCGCGCCGTGCAGAAGCTGTGCGCCAACAGCGCCACCACCGCGTTCGTCAGGACCACCAAAGGCAGCGCCCTCCACAACGAGGGCTTCTTCCTGGTCATTCCGTAGCCGGACCCTGTCGCTCGCCGGGCCCCGCCGGACCCCGGGGGCGCGGTCCATGCCACCGTGTGCCGTTCCCTGCGGGGTCGGCCCCTCGTGAAGGAGACTGATGACTGCATCCCCGTTGGATCACGCGGCGACCGGCTACTCCCTGGCGCACGCCTACGGGATGGGCCGGGCCGCCGGCCTGGCCGCGCTGGACCGCGACGGGATCGAGGCCCAGGCCCACGCGTGGGGATTCGACCAGGTGCGGTACTTCGAATCGACGCACGCGATGCCGTTCCCGATCGAGGACACCCAGGCGTACGTCATGGCCAGCGACCGGATGATCGTCACGGGCTTCCGGGGCACCGAGGTCGCCAAGATCCGCGACTGGCTCACCGACGTCGACACCCCGCCCGTTCCCGGACCAGGAAACAAGGGATTCGTCCACTACGGCTTCCACCGTGCCCTGGAGTCCGTCTATGCCCAAGTCCGCGACACCATCCTGGACATGTGTGGGAACGGCCAGACCATCTGGTTCACCGGCCACAGCCTCGGCGCGGCACTGGCCATGCTGGCCGGCGCCCGTCTCTACTTCGAGCAGCCCCGGCTGCTCGCCGACGGCATCTACACCTTCGGCCAGCCGCGCACCTGCGACCGACTGCTCGCCGCCGCGCACAACACCGCGTTCGCCGACCGCTGCTACCGGTTCGTCAACAACAACGACATCGTGCCGCAACTCCCGCCCGAACCCGCCTACACCCACGTCCACGCGCTGCGCTACTTCGACGCCGACGGCCGCCTCCACGAAAGGATGCCGCTGATCGCGACCCTGCAGGATCGGGTCAAGGGCGTGGGCGCCGACCTGTTCGCGCCCGAGACCGACGCGATCAAGGACCACCACCTGGTGAACTATCTGGCGGCGTTCGAGAAGGACCTCGCCACCCCCGGCTGACACCGGGGCGGGACTGCTGACCGGCGAGGGCGGGCTGCTGCGGCAGCTGACCAAGAGGCTGCCGGAGTCCGCCCTGGAAGGCGAGATCACCGACCATCTCGGCTATGACAAGCACGACCCGGCCGGCAAGAACGGTGGCAACTCCCGCAACGGCAAGCACTCCAAGACCGTGCTGACCGATGTCGGCCCGGTGGAGGTCACCGTGCCCCGCGACCGCGACGGCTCGTTCGAACCGAAGATCGTCAAGAAGCAGCGGCAGAAGCGCCTGGCCGGCGTCGACCAGGTGGCGCACCAGGCGCTCCGACGAGGCAAGGTCGATCTCGCCCTCGCCGGGTGAGGGGGGTGAGGACTGACGGCACGATGCCGCGGAAGGTGGGCGTTGTCACGTGAGAGCTCCGGGTCTCGATCGACGGCCGGTGTTCGGCATGCGCGCTACGGTGTCCCCGGCGTGGAAATGCCGCGGCGCCGCATGTCGGCGCTGCGCTCCGCACTGAGCACCAATTCCGAACATCTGATGTCTGATCTTTGGTAGGATCGCCCCAGGACCGCGAACCGAAGGGGTCAAAATGGCCGTAGGACGGCGGAGCTTCAGGTCGCTCACGCCCGGTTTGTCGCGCGACGGGGACACCTCCCGACGAGCGACCACTACGGGCCGGATCAAGGACTTCATCCTGGTCGAGGGCCTGCGCCCCGGGGATCTCCTGCCCACGGAGGCCGAGCTCTGCGACCATCTCGGTGTCTCCCGTTCCAGCGTGCGGGAGGCGATTCGCACCCTGTCGACGCTCGGCATCGTCGATGTCCGCCATGGCCACGGCACGTACGTGGGCGCCATGTCGCTCGACGCTCTCGTCGAGATGCTCGTCTTCCGTGGGGTGCTCAGTCCCGGCGACGACCTGCGTGCCCTGCGTGACGTGGTCGAGGTCCGCCAAGTGCTCGACCACGGTATGGCCGAGCGCATCGTGGCGAGCCTGGCGGGCACCTCCAACCCTGATCTGCACGCGCTGGTGGACGAGATGATCGTCGTAGCCGCGAAAGGGCGTACCTTCCCGCAGCAGGACCGTGCGTTCCACACCGGGCTGTTGGCACGGCTCGACAACGCGCTGGTCGGACAGCTCGTCAGCGCGTTCTGGGAAGTACACACCGTGGTGGTGCCCACATTGGGGCTCTCCGTCGCGGCCGACATGGACGAGACGGCGCGAGCGCACGGGCTCATGCTCGACGCGGCCGAGGCGGGCGATGCCACCGCCTTCCACGCGGCGGTCACCGCTCACTACGACCCCATCTGCCGGGCGCTCGGAGCGACGGCGTCATCACCGGCGAGCACCGGCATGCCGACCTCGGCGTCGACCTCGGCGTCGACGCCGTCGGGCGTGACGCTCGAACCGGCGCCGGCGCACGGGGAGAGCGACTGACGGAGGCTGTGACAGCTCCTGCCGGCAGGTCGGCCGTGCTCGCGGCCGACGCCATCGACACCGCCGACACCATCGACACGCCGACCCGCAACGCCGAAACCCGTGCGGGGCCCGGCCACCAGGTCGAGACACCTCAGCATCGGAGACCAACACCATGAAGACAGAACGGCCCGCCGTCCTGGTGGGAGCGTATGCGGCGTTGCCCTCCCTTCGTGCCGACCAGGAACGCTTCTACGAAGGGCTCGCGGGCCGGGGGATCGCCGACGGGCTGGAGATCCCGTTCCGCGACGGTCTGGGTGGGGACACCCGCTGGCTGGCCGCACAGATGCGCGGCCGATTCACCCGTTCGGTGATCACGCTGATTCCCGGCACGATGGTGCGGGTGGGGGCCTCGGGCACCTTCGGTCTTGCGTCCGGGGATGACGACGGCCGACGGGCGGCGCTCGAATTCCTCCGCGAGGCGCGCATCGCCGCCGAGGAGCTGAACCAGTTCACCGGCGAGCAGTCGGTCTCTGTCGTCCACATCCACACCGCGCCCTCGACGACCGCTGTCGGAGAGATGTTCGCTCGTTCCCTCGACGAGATCGCGGCGAGCGAACCCGCCGGTGGCTGGTCCACCCGGCTCGTCCTGGAGCACTGCGACGCGTACGCGCCGACCGTCCCCGGCGAGAAGCGGTTCCTGCGGCTGGACGACGAAATCCCCGTCGCGCGCGAGGGGGGAATCGGTATCACCATCAACTGGGGCCGTTCGGCGATCGAGGCACAGGACCCGGGCCGACCGCTCGCCCAGGTCGAGCGGCTTGCCTCCGAGGGCCTGTTGGAGGGCGTCATGTTCTCCGGCGCCGGCCCGACCGCGAACGAGTTCGGGGGACCGTGGGCGGACGCGCACCTGCCCCTCACCGAGGACGAGCCCACGTCCCTCATGGGCACCGACGAGGTATGCCGCTGTCTCCGCGCGGCCGAAGGCGCGTTCTCCTACGCGGGGGCGAAGATCCGGGTTCCCGCCGATGCCACGGTCGACGAGAGGCTCGCGATGGTGGGTCGCGTGACGCGGCTGCTGTCCGAGCCGGCCGCCCGGCAGCACGCCTGAAGCGGCGGGGCGCACGGTGGCCCGGTGCCGTAGCCGATGCGGTCCTCGACGCGGGGCCGGCTGTGGTGGCGGACCTCCGGAAATCGCAGAAATCCCTGTCGACCAGCTCATCACCGAAGCACCGATGGGTGTGCCGGTGCCTGGCAGTGATGGCGACCTGGTGCACGACAGGCGGCGGGCTCCGCCTGTCGTGCACCAGGTCGCCGGCGGGAGATCGCGCGTGGTGTGGGTGCCGCGTCCTATTCGCGGATGCCTGACGCTTCGATCGCGCATCGACGTGTCGCCCGCCAGGTCGCGCCCGACGCGGTGACCAGGGTGACGAGGGCACAGAGCGCGACGGTCCCCAAAAGCTGCGCCCACGGGATCACCGTCGGCGCACCGGCCACGAGTTTGCTCAGCGAGACGTGCTGGGTCACCGCGGCGAGTCCGGTCGCCACGGCGGCGAGCACGGTGCCGACGACCACCGCCACGGCGGACTCGGCGGCGGCGACCTTCACGATCTGGCTGCGCACCGCGCCCGCCAGCCCGAGCAGGGCGAACTCCCGCCGCCGCCCGGCCATCGCCATGATCAGGGTGTTGGCGACCGCGATCAGCGCGTAGGCCAGCGCGATCCCCAGGATGACCACCGCGGCGTTGTTCGTCTGCTCGGCGGCGTGCGCGCGCTCGACCTCCAGGTAGCCGCCGTAGGTCAGGACGTGCGCGCCGGAGCCGGCCAGCGCCTGGTGCACCGCGGCGCTCTGCTGCTCGTCGAGCGGCCGGCCCACGCCCGCCGTCGAGTCGAGGTAGACCTGACTCGGCATCACCGCGCCGGTCAGCGACGCGGACACGTAGGTGTCGTCGCCGTTCAGGCCGCGCGCGACCACCGCCGCGATGACGGTCGGGACCTTCTCGCCGGTCGGCAGCAGCGTGACCACCTGGTCCCCGGCCGACAGGCTGTCGGACTGGGCCGCGTGCTCGTCGATGACCAGGAAGTTCCCGGGCGGCGAGGTGAGCGAGCCGGAGCGCACGGGCGGCGTGATGGTGGTGCCCAGCGCCGCCGCGGGCACCGCGTCGGTGCTCAGCGAGTCGATCTGGTCGCCTTGGACGGTGCCGATCCGGATGTTCATCGAGGTGCTCGGGGTGACCCGGACCCCGGGCACGGCTGTCAGCCGCTCCAGCGTGTGGGCGTCGATCCCGGAGCCGCCGGGCACGACCACGTCAGCCGCCTGGATCTCCTGCTGCTGGCGGTGGAGGACCGCGGCGTCACCGGACTTCTGCATCGTCAGCAGGGCGCCGACCAGCCCGACGGCCACCACGATCGGCGCCACCGTGGCGGCCGTACGCCGCCGGGAGGTGAGGATGTTCTCGCGCACCAGCAGCGGGCCGGCCTTGGCCGAGCCGCGCAGCGGGCCGGTCAGCAGCCGGGTCACCGGCCGCAGCAGGATCGGCGTCAGCAGGGTGACCGCGCCGACGTAGAGGACCGGGACCGACTCGTACTTGCGGGCGCTGGCTGCCAGATACGGCTGGGTCCGGGCGATGACGATCCCCGCGACGACCGCGCCGATCAGCATCCCGATCCCCAGCAACCAGCGGATCGGCGTCATCCCGCGGCGCTCCACCACGCTCTCGCGCAGCACCTCGATCGGCCGGATCAGCGAGACCCGGACCAGGGTGGCGGCCGAGCCGGCCAGCGCCGCCACCACGCCGATGACGAAGGAGATCAGCAACGGCAGCGGGTTGAAGGGGATGGTGAACCAGGACGGGGCCACGTCGTGGTCGAGCATCCAGGAGCGCAACGGCATGGTGCACAGCGGTGCGAGGACGCAGCCGGTGACCGCCGCCGCCAGGCCGATCAACATCGCCTCGCCGAGCACCATGCGCCGCACCTGCCGCGGCGCGGCACCCACCAGCCGCAGCAGCGCCAGCTCGCGGCGGCGCTGCTCGGTGGCGAAGGCGAAGGTCGCGATGACGACGAACACCGCGACACACACCGCAAGTCCGGTGGTACTGCCCGCCATTGCCTGGGCATTGGCCAGCGCCTGGGCGCCGCCGGTGGAGTCGGGGTCGATCCGGGTCAGGTCGTGGCCGCTGAGGACCACGGCCCGGTCGCCCACGAGGGCGGACAGCCGGCTCGCCTTCTGGTCGGTGACCAGTGCGTTGACGCCGGGCGACAGGCGCTCCGCCTCGGCGCCGCTGAAGAAGACCGCGTTCTCGAACCAGAGCGCGTCGGTGACCCCCACCACCCGGAAGCGGCCGGCGCCGTCGGCGGTGACAGCCTCGGCCCGACGCCCGATCAGCGACCTGGTGCCGCCGGCGACGACGATCTCGTCCGCGGCCGCCGGCGTCCGCCCGGCCACCAGGTGGTAGCCCGCGAAGGTGGCCGAGGTCCAGGGGTGGCCGGTCGTCTCCCCGGAACCAGGGCGCAGCCGTACCGGGAAGCTGCGGTCGGCTGTGGCCTTCCCGGCCGCGGTCACCTTGGCCACGACATCGGGCGGCAGCACCGCGGGGGCCTTCATCGGGCTTCCCTCGAAGCCCTGCGGCGCGATGACGGTCGAGGCTTCCTCGAACCGCTGCGGGCCCGGGTGCGGCGTGCCGAAGGTGGCCGCCAGGGTCAGCGTCATCATGCCGATCATCGTCGTGCCGAGGGCGAGGGCGAGGAAGGCGCCCACGAAGCCCATCAGACGGTGTCGGAGGGTGGCTACGGCGATGCTCAGCACGGCTTCGTCCCGCTCTCGTCGGGCTCCAGCGCAGCCATTCTCAGGGCCACGGTCTCGGCTGTCGGCCCGAACAGCTCGCCGGTCACCTTGCCGTCGGCGAGGAAGACCACCCGCTGTGAGTACGAGGCGGCCACCGGGTCGTGGGTGACCATGATCACCGTCTGCCCGTGCTGCTCGACGACGCCGCGCAGCAGCGCCAGGACCTCACGCGCGGTACGCGAGTCCAGCGCACCGGTCGGCTCGTCCGCGAAGATCACCTTGGGCCTGGTCACCAGCGCCCGCGCGATCGCGACGCGCTGCTGCTGACCACCCGACAGTTCGGCGGGCCGGTGCCCGCCGCGCTCGGCGAGACCGACCTCGGCCAGTCCCTTGTCGATCGCCGCCGGGTCGAGCGGGCGCCCCGCCAACCGCAGCGGCAGCTCGACGTTCTGTCGGGCCGTCAGCGCCGGGATCAGGTTGAACGACTGGAAGACGAAGCCCATGTCATCGCGGCGCAACTCGGTCAGCGCCCGCTCGGACAGCTTGTGCAACGGCGCGCCGTCCAGCAGGATCTGGCCCGCGTCGACCCGGTCCAGGCCCGCCGCGCACTGCAGCAGCGTCGACTTGCCCGAGCCCGAGGGGCCCATGATGGCGGTGAAGGTGCCCGCCGCGAAGTCGACGTCCACCCCGTCGAGTGCCCGCACCCGGTTGTCGCCGCGGCCGTACGTCTTGTGCACACCGGTCAGGCCGACGATCTCGCCCATGCTCGCCGCACCGACGCGTGACAAGCCCGAATCCCGCCCCTCGCCGGGAGAGCATGACGACGCCGCTGGAGCCTTGTTCCGGAACATTTTCCCACTTTCTCCGCGGGGGTCCGCCACGAGCATGGGCCGCCCGCTACCGCCACCCGCCATACCGACGCTATGGCCACGGGCGGCATCAACACCTCCGGGATGCCCCGGACATCGGACCCTGACGAACCCCTGACCAAGGAAGGCGCCGCCGTGCGGTGTTGACGGCCGCAGCCTGTCCACTCGGGCGAGGGCCGGGAGCCGGGACCGGCGGACCCGGCTGGTGGCATATCGCGATCAGAGTTCGTCGACGCGGAACGGGCGGGCGGGCGGCGCGTGTTCGCGAGCAGGACGGACCGGCGGGCGCGACCGCGCGGCTACCGGGTCCCTTCTCGGTCGGCCGCCGACCGGGGAACTTGGCCGCCTGGCCTGGGCAGAGTGAGGAAGACGCCGAGGCAGCACGTGAGGAGAAGAGCGGTGGCGAGCGGGCTGGGGGGTGTCGCCTTGCCCAGACCCCACATGCAGAACCGGACGCTGAAGGGGACCGCCAGCGAGACGCTGGTGGTGAACAACGCGCCCCGGCGCAGCAGGAGTTCGTGCTGGACCACGTAGGCCGGTACGTACACCCCGCAGCCGAGCAGCATGATCTGCCCCCACTGGGCGGGGGTGAGATCACCGAAGGAGTTCCGTGCCAGCGCGGGGAGCAGCAGCATCAGCGACCCGGCCGCGAACACGGCCGGCAGGGCGACCACCGAGGAGGCGTCGGGCGCGAGCCTGCCGTAGAAGTGTGCGTAGAGCGCCATCACCACCACCGCGCTCACGGCGGCCAGCACCCCGAGCAGCGCGCGAGTCGGTGTGACGCCGCCCCTGGTGCCGAAGCCGGCGCCCCGGTCGAGAAGGCCGTAGGCGACCGCCGCGGCCGCGGCGACGCAGGTTCCCACCAGTGCGGTTGCGCCGGGGCGTTCGCGGAACAGCCACCTGCCGAGCATGAACGTCACGCAGGGCAGGAGAGCGAGGACGACGTTGGTGGTCGCGGCGCCGATCAACCCGATGGCCCAGACGGAGGCCATCGAATAGCCGAAGACCCCCAGGGCTCCCAGGACGGCGACGGCACGTGGACGGCGTCGTGCCACGTCGAGCGCGGGGCGTCTGGTGGTCCTGGTGGCGGCGGCGACCAGGGACAACCCGGCGCAGCTGGTGGTCGCGCGGCCGGCCGCGACGGCGAACGGATCGGCGTGGGCGACCAGGTCTCCCGACAGCAGCCACGTCAGCGACAGCAGCGCGACCAGCGCTCCCGCCATGAGCAGGCTGGGTCCCCAGGCGAGTTCGCGCGCGACGTTGCCGGTTCCCTGCGCGGTGGTGTCGGCCCGCGGCCTCGTCGAGGGGCTACCGCCCATGACCGGTCCGCCCGCCGGCGCCGAGCCGTACCGCCGCCAGGACGGCGGTACGGCTCGGCGCCGGCCTGCGCCCGATCACGCCGGACCGCGGATCGATCACGTCCGCGCTCTCCTCTCGTCGTCCTGGGCCCGTGGCCCGATGTCTCCCGCGGACGGGTGGGCCCGGTCCGGATGCCGCTGCCCGCCCGCGAGTTCGAGCCGTTCCGCAGTCCCCTCCGGAACGCGCGCAGGGCGCCCCGGAGGGGGATTCGAACCTGGATCGATGTGCCGGCGGTCGGCGCGGCACATGGTCACCCGGGCGGATGCGGCGGGGCGGTGTTCAGCCGTTCCGTGGCACGAGCACGTGGACCGGGGCGGTGGGCGCCGACTGCACGCCGGTGGCCGGGTCGGTGCCGATCGCGGTGAGTACTGCCTGTCCGGAGCGGACGTGTACGTCGCAGCGCCAGTTCCCGTTCCGATCGGCGGGGAGGTCCACGCAGGTCTGCGTGCCCGACACCGAGACGGTGATCAGCTCGCCCGGGGCGGCGGTGCCCTTGATGTGGAGTTGTCCGCTGTGGACCGTGGACTGGTCCGCAGGTGTGGTGAGCACCGGCGTGGGCGCCTGCTTGCCGGGCACGGTGACCAGGGCCCCGGCCACGGAGGCCCAGGTGCCGCCGGATGCGGGGTTCTTCGTACCGGTGGCGGTCACCACCATCGTGTGCTGCTTGGTGGGATCGAGACCGGTGCGGGTGAACACCGACGTCAGGCCGCCGCTGTTGTTGTAGAGGTCGACGGCGGTGGGGGAGGCCCCGTCCACCGACACGTCGACGATGCCGTTGCTGCCGTTCGTCATGGACTGAAAGGTGACGCCGTCGCCCTGGAAGGCCAGGGTCGCCTTGTCACCGACGGTGTCGTCCCAGGTGTTTCCGCCGCCGGACTGCCACGAGCCGCTGTACTGCCACTGGTTCACCGCACTGCCGGTGGTGGAATAGCTGACGTTCGTCACTGTTTCCGGGGTGTGGGTGCCGGCCGGCAGCGCCACCGGGACCGCGAGGTCGGTCAGCGTGCTGACCTTCAGGTTGTCGTACTGCTCGCCGGCCAGGTAACCGCTGGCGACGAGACCGATCTTCCCGGCGGACAAGGAGGCGTCGGTGACCGAGCCGACCGTGGTGCCGTCGACGGAGGCGTAGATCTGCGATCCGTCGAACGTGAGCGCCAGGTTGTGCCAGGTCTTCAGCCCGGCTGCCGAGGGCAGGGTTCCGCCGGTCAGCGACGCCGCGGGCTTCCCGGAGCCGTCCGCGCGGTTGATGGACCAGGCGCCGGTGTCGCTGAGGGTGAGCGAGTAGTAGTGCACGTACGACGGGTCCTCCTCCGTGCCGCCGAGGTTGCTCTGGCGGCCCAGGATCCCGACCGAGCCCGGCTGGGCGTTGCGCACGTCGGCGGACACCTGGTAGTTGCTCCAGGATTTTCCGCCACCCACCGTGTACGGGTAGGGGGTCTGGATGTTCGACTGCCACTCGAGCGGCTTGGTCGGGGTGTCCATCTGGACGCACTTGCCGGTACGGCCCGCACACGGCTCGACGGTGAACGCGCCCTCCATGGTGGCCAGGTAGCGGGCCTGCTGGCCCTGGGTCCCCGTGTTGAACGAGTCGGAGTACGGCAGCGGGAGCGGCTTGCTCGCCGGCACCGCGGTGCTTCCCTTGTGCTGACCGGTCGTGGTGGTGAACGAGTAGAGGTGGTCTGGCTGCAGGGTCATCGTCACCGTGCCGTGCGCGTCGGGCACGAGCGTCCGGTCCTGCGCGAACCACTGCGAACGGTCGCCGGAGACCAGGTCGGTGCTCCAGACGTGCACGGGCCGGGTGGACAGGCCGCCGCTGACGGTGAGTTCGACCGTCTGCGGACCGGAGGCCCGGGTCGTCTCGACGACGGAACTCCAGTCCTTGCCGTTCGGGGACTTCAACGTCACGTAGCTGCCGACCTGGTCGGAGGTCTGGCCCGCCAGGTAGCCGCTGGCGCCGTCCAGGTACTGCCAGCCCGGCTGCGCGAACTGCGTGGTGTGCGCGGTCACCCAGGTCGACAGGCCGACGTCGTAGGAGCCCGACCACGGCTCGTTGGCCATGACCAGTCCCTGGTCGGCGAAGCCGACGTCCGTGTAGGCCGAGGCGACGGTAGGCCAGTTGATGCTCGCGGTCATCCGGCCGTCGACGTAGTCGATGTTGTTGGCGCGGGCCATCGGCAGACCGCCGGCGTTGTAGCTCATGGAGCCCTGTTCAGCGGCCCACAGTGGCGTGTTCAGCGCCTGGGCGGCAGGCGAGGAGGGGCAGGACGTCTCCACGTTGGGGTAGTCCGAGATCGGCGTGGGGCCGTTCCACCCGCAGGGGTAGTGCTCGCCGACGACCGAGACCGCCTTGGCGAAGTCCGGGTCCTGCGCCATGGCGCTGCTGACGTCCGAGAACGAGCTCACCTGATCCGCGGCCACCAACTTGACCCCGGCGAAGCCGTGCTGGTCCAGGGCGGCCCGAAGGTCCTTCCACCAGGCGGCGTTCCAGCCGCCCTTCTCGTTCCAGCCGCCCATGTAGGCGAGGTTGAGACCGCGCTGCTTGGCGCAGCCCAGCCAGTCGGTGATGTACTGGATGCCGTTCTGCGAGTACATGCTGGAGCCGACCCAGCCCGGCGCAGCCCAGGTCAGCCCGTAGAGCTTGATGTGCGGGTTGCGCTTCACCGCCTGCTGGGCGAGCCAGAACTCGTAGCCCGCCTGGCAGTTGATCACGCCACGGGTCTCTTCGATGGTCTGCTCGGCGCCGGAGGTGGTGTTCCCGTCCCCGCTGGTCTCGATCTTGAGGATCTGCAGGTTGGCGCCGTAACCAGGCTTGAAGAGGTAGTCCAGGATCGCGTCGCGCTGTGCGGCCGGGTAGTCGGTCAGCAGCCGGGTGTTGCCGCCGCCGCCGCTGATCGCGCCGATCCCGTCGAACGTCCGGCCGGTGTCCTGGCCGTTGACCGCGATCGACGTGTCCGGGAGCGCGGTCGACGTGTCCGGTGGCGCGGCTGCCGCCGCGCCGGCTCGGGCCGGGGCCAGCAGGACCGCGGCGGCGGCCATGATCAGGGCCAGGACGGCGGCGACGGCCGAGAAGCGGTCACCGCCACCCGTCAGCCGGCTGCCTCTGTGCGTATACATGACTTGTCTCCTAGAGGGACGGGACGACGTCCTCATCGATGGATGACTACTGGTCAGGTGGGTTGATGTGTGAGACCGATCGGTAAACGCACTCGAAGCAACTAAACCAATCAGATTCGCTCAGACGGCCCGAGGCTAGGCAGCCGGTCGCACGGCGTCAAGGCTTCGCACAAGTAACGTGACGCGCCGGCTTGATTGAAACAACGTCACATCGATCAACTTCAGTCACCTGTGGGCGCGTCCGGAGCATCCGGTGGACCGGCGCCGCCGGCGGAGGCCGCGGCGCCGGGCGGCGGATCTGCGCGCGGTCCCGCGCCGGCCGTCAGGGGGCGGCGGGCGCCGACCCGAACAGCCGCGACTCCATCTGCTGAAGTCCGTGGCGTACGGCGCCGAGCGCCACGGATTCGTCGCCGAGGCTCGAGGCCCTCACTTCCGGTGGGAACAGGCACAGGTCCGACAGGTGCCGGCGGACCGGCTCGATGATGTCGTCGCCGGCCCGGGAGACGCCGCCGCCGACGACGACCAGCGTCGGGTCGAGGGTCATCGACATGACGGCGACTCCGGTGGCCAGGTCACGGGCGAAGCGGTCGACGAGTTCCCGGGCCTGGGGGTTGCCCTCGTGCAGGTCGGTGAAGACCCGCAGCGTCGCCTCGCCGATCGTGCTGCCGGGGGAGTAGGCCAGCAGCCGGCGATAGCTGTTCGCCCAGTCCAGGAGGTCCAGGGTGCCGATCTCCCCGGCCGCGCCCCGGTGGCCGCGGTAGGGCCTGCCGTCGATGAGGACGGCCGCGCCGAGGCGTTGGCCCGCGTGGATGTACACGAGGTCCGGGACGCCGGCGGCGACGCCCCGCCACTGTTCGGCCAGTGCGGCCATGCGCATGTCGTTCTCGGCGCGGATCGGCCCGTCGATCCTGCTGGGCCCGAGGGTCCGGGCGAGTTCGTCCGCGAGGCTCACCCCGGTCAACTCCGGCAGCGCGTTGGACAGGACGACCCGTCCCTCGGCGTCGATGATCCCGGGTGAGGCCATCACGGCTGCCACCAGAGGGCCGTGATCGGCCACGGGTTCGGACGCCAGGCATGCGGTGACCGCGTTGCCCATCGCCGCCAGCCGTTCCCTGGCGGACAGGTCGGGATCGACGCCGGTGCGCCGGACCGCGGTCACGGCCCCGCGCAGGTCCGCGACCATCACGAGGATCTTGTGGGCGCCGACGTCCACGCCCAGCACCCGGCCCGCGCCGGCGTTGAACTCGTACCGTTTGGCCGGCCGTCCCGGCTGGCGCGCGGCAGCGGGGTCCGGCGCCGCGCCCTCGGCGGCCCAGCCCTGGGACAGCAGTTCGGCCACGCCTTCCTCGCAGGTCGGCCGGGACAGGCCGGTGGACCGGGCGAGTTCGGTGACGGTCTGGGCTCCGTGCTCGTACATCCTGCTCAGCATCGCCGCCAGGTTCCGCCTGCGCAGCGCCGACGGGTCCCCGCCCGTGATTCGCATCTGACCCCTGCCTCGATTCATACCTTGGTCTTCCTGGAGGCGACCCCTTGACAAGGGGGCGCACCAAGCCAGTATCTTCTCGACTCAATTGTTAAACAAGTCTTGTTATCTATTCCCACGACGGAGGGCGAGTTCCGTGAGACGCAAGCTGATGCCCCTGGCCGCCTCGGGGCTGGCGGCAGCGCTGATCCTGTCGGGATGCGCGGCCGGCGGCGCCAAGTCGTCGGGCGGCGGCAAGAAGGGGAATGTCACGCTGACGTTCCTGACGTTCGAGACCCCGAACCTGACCGCCAAGTACTGGGACGACGCGATCGCCCGCGCCTCGGCAAAGGTGCCCGGCGTCACCATCAAGAAGCTCGTCGCCCCGTCGGTGGACCGGGCCGGCTACGCCCAGCAGCTCGCCGCCTCCGGCCAACTGCCGGACATCATGATCGCGGTGCCGCCGACCGGGTTCGCGCAGGCCCATCAGCTCGCGCCCTGGAGCGACAAGCAGCTCGCGGACTTCGTGTCCCCGCACTCCGATCCCATCGGCGGCAAGATCTACCAGCTCCCCTACAACACCCAGCCGACGCCGTTCGTCTACTACAACAAGTCCGACTTCGCCGCCGCCGGGATCGACGGCCCCCCGAAGACCTACCAGAACCTGCTGGACGACTGCGCGAAGTTGAAGGCCAAGGGGACCAACCCGTTCGTGGTGGGCGGCGGCGGCAAGGACACCTGGGCCGACATGTACCCGCTGATCGGCACGGTGGCCACCGACACCTACCGGCAGACGCCGAACTGGCTGGCACAGAAGGCGAAGGGCTCGGCCAAGTTCACCGATCCGGCGTTCGCCAAGGCCGCGCAGAAGGTCTCGGACCTGGCGAAGAAGGGCTACATCGATCGTGCGGGCCTGTCCCGCTCCTACGCCGACGACGAGCAGGCGTTCCGCGACAACAAGGGCGCGATGTACCCGATGGGTTCGTGGTTCGCCGCCTCCGCGGACGCCAAGAAGCCCGGCTTCGACGTCGGCGTGTTCGCGTGGCCCTCCGATGACGGCTCGCTGGTCGTCCCGGCCTACACAGGCGGCGGCATGACCGTGTCCTCCAAGGCACCCGACGTCGCGCTCGCGCAGAAATGGGCGCTGGCGTTCATGCTCGACAAGACCTCGCTGGACGCCTCGGTGAAGACCGACGGCTCGATCATCGCGTTGAAGGACTACACCCCGCCCGCAGGCATGGGCCCGGTCTACACCGCCACGCTCGACCTGTACCAGCAGGCGGTGAAGCAGCACGCGATCGTCAACGCCTTCTCGATCGAGACCGGGGACGGCTCGATGCCGCCCGGCGTCGCGGACAAGGCCGCCGCCGGAGTCGCCGACCTGATCAGCGGCAAGAAGTCGGCACACGACTTCGCGGCCTTCCTCGACGCCGAATGGGCCAAGGCCGAGGAGTAATCCGGGTCCGCAACGCAGCCCACACCAGGAACGAGGAGAACACAGGCATGACCGCCGCACTCGCGCCGCCAGGCGCGCACACCCGAGGCGCCCCGGACGCCGGTCCCACGCAGCGGCGTTCCGCCCGGTGGTCCAGGGCGTGGCACTTCCTGACCTTCGGCGCCCCCGGACTTGCCGTCTACCTCGCCTTCGTCCTGGTGCCGATCGCCATGACGGTCGGCACCAGCCTGACCAACCGCAACCCGGCCAATCCGCCGACCCGATGGGTCGGTCTGCGGAACTACACCCGGCTGTTCTCCGACACCGACTTCACCGGCGCGCTGAAGAACACCGTCGTCGTCACCGTCATCATCACGGTCGCCGCCAACGTCCTCGGCCTGCTGATCGCCCAACTGCTCGACCGGCGGGGCTGGTTGTACAACGCGCTGCGGTCGGTGTTCTTCACCCCCGTCGTGCTGTCCTCGGTGGTGGTCTCGGTGATCTGGCAGGCGATCCTCACCGACGACGGCCTGCTGAACTCGACGTTGAAGAAGCTCGGCGTGCACCACCCGCCGGGTTGGCTGTCCGACCCCGACCTCGCGCTGTACTCGGTCGCGTTCATCATCACCTGGCAGATGCTCGGGTTCTGCGTCGTCGTCTACCTGGCCGGGCTGGCCGGTGTCCCGGCCGAACTGCACGAGGCCGCCTCCATCGACGGCGCCGGCACCTGGGCGCGCTTCCGGAACGTCACCTGGCCGATGCTGGCGCCCGCGTTGACGATCAACACGGTCATGCTGCTGATCACCGGGTTCAAGGCGTACGACCAGATCCAGGTCATCACCAACGGCGGCCCGGGCAACGGCACCACGTCCACCGTCGCCTTCGAGGTCGTGCAGACCACGTTCACCGGCAACCACATCGGGTACGGCGCGGCCATGGCCACCGTGATGCTCGGCATCATCGCCGTGATCTCGGTCCTCGCGCTCCGCGTACTCCAGCGGCGGGAGGTCACGCTGTGACCTCCCAGCGGTCCTCCTGGTTCCGGCCGGTCGCGGCGTTGTTCGTCACGGCGGTGTTCTTCCTCCCGCTCTACCTGGTCCTGGTCAACGTGTTCAAGCAGGGCTCGGACATCACCGCGCATCCGGTGAGCCTGCCGATCCCGCCGACGCTGTCCTCCCTCGACAAGGTGGTGTCCCGTCCCGACCACCTGTTCTGGTACGGCCTCGTCAACAGCGTCGAGGTCACCGCCATCTCCGTCACCGCCCTGACCATCGTCTCCGCCATGCTCGGCCACTACCTGGCCCGCGCCAAGGGCAGTTGGGCCAAAGCGGTGCTGGCGACCCTGCTGTGCGGACTGATGATCCCGCCCGCGGTGATCCTCCAGCCGGTGACCGAAGTGCTGCGCTGGCTCGGGCTCATGACCACGATCCCGGGCCTGGTGCTGGTCAACGTCGGCTACTACGTCCCGTTCGGCGTGTTCGTCTTCGTGGGCTTCTGCAAGAACATCCCGATCGAACTGGAGGAGGCCGCCGCCCTGGACGGCGCCGGGCACTTCCGGGTCTTCTGGAAGATCGTGTTCCCGCTGCTGCGCCCGGCCTCGGCGTCCGTCCTGATCTTCCTCGGCGTCTGGATCTGGAACGACTTCCTCAACCCCCTCATCATCCTGGGCCCGGCGAACGGCACCACCGTCACCGTGGGCATCTACCGCGCGATCGGGGAGCACCAGTCGGACTTCGGCGCGGTCTTCGCCCTGATGTTCCTCGCCACCGTCCCGATCCTCGTCTTCTACCTGGCGTTCCAGCGCCACTTCGTCAAGGGCCTGACCGGCGGGGCGACCAAGGGATGACGCCACCTGCCCCGGTCTCGGCCTCGTATCGACCGGATTGCCCAACGGGAGTAGTTGTGAACCCTGCCGCCGTGTCCGCCAGCGACGTAGATGCTGCCGCGCCGTTCCTCACCGGAGACCTGGACACGCCGCTCGGCCGTCCGCTGTCGCTCGTGGTGCTCGGTGCGGGGGCCCGTGGTTCGGCCTACGCCGACCTGGCCGCCAAGCGTCCCGAGCGGGCCCGCGTGGTGGCC
This sequence comes from Streptomyces sp. NH27, assembly GCF_056859195.1. NCBI lineage: Bacteria > Bacillati > Actinomycetota > Actinomycetes > Kitasatosporales > Streptomycetaceae > Streptomyces > Streptomyces sp. NH27. Next base: position 10,669 of record NZ_JACEGK010000019.1, on the reverse strand, counting down.
GTCGCCGAACCCCGCAGCGGGGTCCGGACGGCCTTCGCCGCCAGGCACGACATCACCGACGACCACTGCTTCACCGACTGGCGCGAGCTGCTGGAGCGGCCTCGACTGGCCGACGTCGCGATCGTCGCGGTCCAGGACGCCGACCACGTCGAGGCGGCCGTCGGACTGGCGGACCTGGGCTATCAGTTGCTCCTGGAGAAGCCGATGGCCACGACGGAGGAGGACTGCGACGCCATCGCCGAGGCCGCGCGGCGCAACGGCACCACGCTGGCCCTGACCCACGTCATGCGCTACACGCCGTACTCCGTGGCGCTGAAGACGCTGCTGCGGGAAGGCGCGATCGGTGACATCGTCTCCGTGCAGCACCTGGAACCGATCGGCTACTACCACTTCGCCCACTCCTTCGTCCGCGGCAACTGGCGCCGCGCGGACCAGTCGTCGCTGCTGCTGGCCAAGGCGTGCCATGACATCGACTGGCTGTGCGACGTCGTCGGCCGACCGGCCCGGCGGGTGTCGTCGTTCGGATCGCTGACCCACTTCCGTCCCGAGTCCGCCCCCGCGGGCGCCACGGATCGCTGTGTCACCTGCCCGGTGGAGTCCTCGTGTGCCTTCTCGGCCGCCCGGCTCTACCGGGAAGGGCTGCACAAGGGAGGCACCAAGCAGTACTTCACCCGGATCACGACCGCCGGGGAGCTGACCGAGCAGGCCGTCACCGAGGCGCTGACCGAAGGGCCGTACGGCCGCTGCGTCTACCACTGCGACAACGACGTTCCGGACCACCAGGTGGTGAACCTGGAGTTCGACAACGCCGTGACCGCGTCCTTCGTCCTGACCGCGTTCACCCCGATGGAGAACCGGCGCACGAAGATCTTCGGCACCCGCGGGCAACTCACCGGGGACGGCCGCCACATCGAGGTGTACGACTTCCGCACCGAGCGCACCACCGTCGTGGACACCTCGCTCGACGGCTCCTCCGCGGCCGAGGGCCATGCCGGCGGCGACGAGGCGATGTTCAACGCCTACCTCGACGCACTGCAGGACGGCCGACCCGAACTGATCGTCTCCGGGATCGACGCCAGCCTGGCCAGCCACCGCGTGGTGTTCGCCGCCGAGCGGGCCCGGCACGCCGGGACGGTCGTCGAACTCTGACCCGCGGCGGCCCCTGACATACCAGCCACCGCCCACCGCACCACCGCCCACCGCACCACCACCGTGAAGAACGCATCCTCGTCCGAGGAAGGACGCATCACGTATGGACCCGAGACGAAAACTCACCACACGCCTGACCACCGCGATCGCGGTCGCCGGCCTGTTGACCGCCCTACCGGCAGCGGCCGGACTGCAGACCGTGTCCGCGACGGCCGGATCGAACCACTCCGGCGGCATCCAGGTGGACGCCGGCTACCTGCGGGTGGGAATGGACTCCACCGGTACGGTCACCAGCCTGGTCGACTCCCGCGACGGCCGGAACTACCTGGTGGCGGGGCATGGCACGGCCCCACTGGTCAGCCTGGTGATCGGTGGACAGCAGGTGAAGCCGACCTCACTGCGGCGGTCCGGCGGCACGCTGGTGTTCGAGAACTCCACGGCCGGCACCGAGGTCGATGTGGCGGTGAACGACCGGACGTCGTACTCCACGCTCACCGTCACGAAGGTCAAGGCGCCGCACGGCGCCGATGTACAGACCCTGCTGTGGGGCCCGTTGGCGACCACGCTCACCGGCTCGCTCGGCGAGTCGGCCGGCCTCGCGAGCAACAGCGGGTTCACGGCCGGGATGAAGGTGCTCAACGACCGCACCGAGGGCGGCTGGCCGCGCGAGGACACCGGCATGGGCTGGGAGAACGAGGTGTCGGACAACCCGTCCGACCTTCAGGTGGCACCGCTGGAGCAGTGGAGCGTCGGCGGTCGGACCCCTTGGGGGAACCTGCTGCGCGCCTTCACCTTCGACTACACCAAGCAGCGCCTGCGATTGAGCGATTCCGGCTACCGGATACCGGTGGGGCCGTTGCCGAAGGGCGGCGGGATCGTCGGGTCACAGATCGCGCTGTACGGCACCACCCCGGATCTCGCGCCGACCGTGCTGTCGACGATCGCCAAGGGCCAGAACCTTCCGTACCCGACGATCGACGGGCAGTGGCAGAAGTCGGCGCAGGCGACCTCCAAGTCCATCCTGGTCCTGTCCGACCTCAACACCGGCAACGTGGGGGCGGCCGACCAGTTCGCCAAGGCCGCGGGGATCGACACGGTCTACTCGCTGCCGGGAGCCGACGGCCCCTGGCAGTCGGCCGGGCACTACCAGTTCAACTCCAGCTTCGGCAGCAGCGACGCCGGCGCGACCGGTCTGGTGAACACCTCCACGTCCGACGGCATCGCCGTCGGGGCGCACACCCTGTCGAACTTCATCGACACCAATGACCCCTACGTCAGGCCCGTGCCCAGCCCGGATCTCCAGCTCGGGCAGAGCGCCAAGCTGACCCGGCCGCTGGCCGCCGCCGACACCTCGCTGTACATGGCGAGTTGCGCGCCGCTGGCCGACGGTCTGCTGGGCAAGGCACTGCTGATCGACGACGAGTTCCTCGACTACACGGGGTTCAGCACGGTCGGCGGCGAGTGCCAGGTGACCGGGCTGACCCGGGCGCAGTGGTCGTCGGCGGAAGCCGACCACGCCGCCGGCGCCACCGCCTCCCGGGTGCCGCACAACGAGTACGACGGCGCCCTGGGCGACCTGAAGCTCATCGACGCCACCGCCACCCGGTTCGCCGACATCTGGAACACCACCGGGATCAGCGCGACCTCGTTCGACGGGCTGGAGTCCGCCTCGGACGCCGGCTGGGGCCAGTACGGCATGGCCAGGATGGTCAACGGGGCCTTCGCGCAGCTGAAGGCCAAGGACGGCTTCATCTCCGAGACCAGCCGGGAGGGTTCGAACGTCTGGGACGCCCTGTCCCGGGCCAGTTGGGGCGAAGTCGGCTCCACCAGCATGAACCAGGTGTTCATCAACAACGCCTACTACCAGGCCAACTACCTGCCCGGGATGCTCGGCTGGATCTCGCTGCCGGGCAGCGCCGATCTGCACACGGTCGAGGACACCCTCGCGCGGGGCGCGGGCCTGAACGCCGGCGCCGGATTCGAGACCTCCGTGTCCAGCCTGACCAACGGCGGGCAGAACACGACGACCCTGCTCGACACCGTCAAGCAGTGGGAGACGGCCCGCAACCTCGGGGCCTTCACCGACGCGCAGCGCGCCCAGTTCCGGGACCAGTCCACGCACTGGCACCTGAGCGTCATCACGCCCGGCCGGTCCTGGTCGCTCCAGCAACTCGACGCCGCCGGCAACGACATCGGCGACCCGCAGACGGTCACCGTCCCCACGCCGGGCTTCCCGGACACCAGCCTGCCGGGCACGACGCCCGGGAAGCTGTACGAGGCCCGGCCGGCCGCGAACGTGCCCTCGATCATCCGGTACGCCGTCACCGCGGGCGCCCTGCCCGCCGGCCTGCACCTGAACGCCGACACCGGCGGCATCACCGGCGTCCCGGTCACCGGTCACGCGGCCACATTCACCATCACCGGCACCGGCGCACCCGGCACCCCGGACGCACGGCAGACGTTCACGATCCGCGCGGCAAGCACCCACCCACCGCAGGGACACTGATCCGTCGGCACGCTGATCCGCCGGCCCGCACCGCCCGTCGTGGTGGTGCGGGCCGGCATCGTGTTCCGCTGTTGCTACGACGCCTGCTACGACGCCTGCTGCGGGGAGCGGCGGACGGCGAGGATCGCCAGGTCGTCCTGCTGCGCCCCCGCGGTGAAGTCACGTACGTCATCGACGATCGAACCGGTGAGCCGGTCGGCGGTGATGTCGCTATGGCCGCCAAGGCGTGCTTCCAGCGGATAGAAGACGCCCCCGGGTGAACGGGCCTCGGTCAGACCGTCGGTGCACAGCAGCACCGTGGCCCCGGCAGGGAACGCGAACCACGCGACGGTGCGCGGCTCGTCGACCAGGTTCGCCAGGCCGAGCGGCACATGCTCCTTGCCCACGTCGACGGCAGTGACGTTGCCGTCGTACAGCAGGTAGGGCGGGATGTGACCGCAGGCGACGACCTGGGTCTCGGTGCCCGCGTCCACCGCCAGGACGAGTGCGGTGACGAAGCGTTCCGGCTCACCGCGCTGTCCGGCGTAGTCGTTGTGGCGGACGACCGCCGCCTCGAGAGCGTCGATGAGCGTGGTCATCGTCGGCTCGCGGTGGGCGGCTTCGCGGAAGGCGCCCACCACTTCGATGGCCATGCCGATGGCGGCCAGCCCCTTCCCCTGGACGTCGCCGATCAGCACCCGGGTCCCCCAAGGGGTGGCCACCACGTCGTAGACGTCGCCCCCGACGAGCTTGTCCTGCTGCAACGGCTCGTACACGCCGTCCACGAGAACGTCGTCGGTGAGCAGCGGCAGCGGCCGCAGGATCTGCCGCTGCATCGCCGCCGCGGTCGACCGCAGCCGTACCAGCGCTTCCTCGCGCGTGATCCGCATCCGGGCGCCGTAGACGGCCAACACGCCGAAGCCGACGGCGAACAGGGACAGGGTCACCCGGTCCAGGACCTGCCCCCCGGGCCGGACCACCAGGGGCACGATGACGATGGCGCTGACCCAGGTGGAGACCAGCGCCGTCTGGCGCGGGCTGCACAGCGCGGCGGCGAAGGCGGGCAGGTACACCAGCAGCCCGAGCAGGAGCACCGCGGCTCCGGTCAGCAGGACAAGGGCGAGCGCCACCACGGTCGTTGCCACCGTCGCCCACACGACACTGCGGGTGGAAGGCGTACGGATGGTGGTGCTCTCGTCGCCGTCCGTCACGTCCTGCGCCGGGGACAGTGCCGCTCGCAGCGGACGGAACATGCGAGCATCCTCCAGCGGCAACGGTGTCGAGGCCGGTGCGGGTTCCGCAGGCGGCAACAGACGGGCGGCCTCGATCATTCACCCTTGCCGAGGACCCGGCGGGAGGCTGGCCGCGGCCGTGCCGAAGTGCGCCCGTACGGGTGGCGGCACAGATGCCTGCGCGGCCGGACGGTCACCCGGATGCGGGAGACCGCCCGGCCGGGCTGCTTGGGCTACCGGATGTCGTAGGCGCGGGTGATGGTCTGGGTGACCGCGTTGTGGTGGGAGTCGGTGAGCGAGACCTTCAGCGTGACCTGCTTGCCGGCGGCGCCGGTGTGGTCCAGGACGGCGGTCCACTCGCCGTGCTGCTGCCGGGTCGGCGCCTGGGTCCAGGTGGTGCCGTCGTCGTAGGAGTAGGACAGCGAGGCCGCGGTGATCGTGCCCGGGGTGTACCCGGCGTGGCCCTCGGCCGACAGGCCGACCTTGATGCCGGCCTGCGCGGGCAGCGTGTTCATACCGTCCACCGGCAGGTCGTACGCCGGGAACAGGATCGGCAGACCGCGGGAGTAGACGTCCGGCTCCAGGTGGGAGCGGAAGCTCCAGGTGGTGGTGACCGCGGTGGAGCGCTGCCAGTTCGGGTCCGAGGTCGGGATCTTGGACAGGTACTGGGTGAGCTCGTACGCGGAGTCCTCGGCCGGCACCGTGAACACGTCGTACGGATACTCGCTGGTGGCGATCTGCTCGCCGTTGCGCTTCAGCACCAGGCTGCCGAGGTCGCCGAACGACGCGCCGGCGGACCAGTGGTCACCGGAGGCGTCGAGCCACAGCGCGCTCTGGAAGCCGATCAGGTCGCCCTGCCGTTCGGCGGCCAGCACCGGCTTGCCGTCCGTGTCGCGCGGCGCGGCCGGCCGCAGGAGACCGTGATACCACTCCTCGGTACGGCGCTCGCCGGCCCGGTAGGTGCGGTTCTGGTCGCCCATGTACGCGGCGAACGGGAAGCTGGTCATCGCGCCGTGCTGCCAGACGTCGTCGCCGGTCGTGTAGTAGGCGGTCCGCGTGCCGGGTGCGTGGACCGGGTCGAGCAGGCTCACCGTGATGCTGGTGTCGCCGCTCCCGGCGGGAATGAGGAACAGCCCGTCCAGGTAGTCGGCCTCCTTGCCCAGGGCGTACCACTTCTCGGTGACCTGGGCCAGCTTGGCGTCCTGCGGCCGGTAGACCTGGTCGGACCGCAGCGGGCCCTGGGTCGGGAACGAGAGGTTGTAGACGTACGACGAGCCGTTCTGCGAACCGGTCGCGCGCCAGGTGGGCCGGAACTCGAAGGTGCCCTTCTGGGCGCGCCCGTCGACGGAGGCGTAGAACTGCTGCACGGCGCTGCCGGCCATCAGCGATCCGCTCAACTGCCAGGTGTCGTCCCAGGTACGGGAGTAGCTGAAGGTGGTGTGGCTCACCGTCGAGGGGCGGTCGGTGCGCACGCTCAACCGGTGCGCCTTGCGAGCGTCCAGGACGATGGTCGTGTCCTTGGTGACGCGTACCTGCGGGCGCGCGAGGTAGCCGATGGATTCGGCGGTGTTGCTCGCGTCGTAGGTGGCCACGAAGCCGGAGAGGGCGTAGTCGCCCGGGCGCACGCTGTACGTCTGGTCGCTCGCGCCGTTGTTGCTGCGGCGCTCGCCCTTGTCGGTGTCGAGGCTGATCAGGTCCAGGGAGGAAGCGCCGGTCGCGGGCGCGCCGTTGCGGTCGATGACCTTGACCCGCAGGGTGACCGTTTCCGGCTGCACGTAGAGTGTGACCGGCACGGAGACGTGCGCGGCGCCGCCGGTGGCCATGATCCGGCCGGTGACGGCTCCGTACTGGGCGGCCGTCAGACGGGCGGTGGGATCGATCCGCACCGGCACCTGGACGGTGGCCCCCGCGGGAACGCTCACCTTGTCCTGTGCCAGTTTGATGACGGCGGAGTCGACAGCACTGCCGTCGTTGCCGTGCACACCGCTGACCTTGAGGCTCAGCGAGACGGCGGCCGTGCCGGTGTTGGTGAAGGGTACCTGCACGGTGGTGCGGTCCGAGGCGTCCTGCGGCCAGTTGTAGCTGCCGCCCTGCACGGCCGGCGCGGAGAGCACCTTCTGGTGCACCGCCGCGAACACGTCGAGGACGCCGCCTCCGGTCTGGTCGGCGCCCGCGACCTTGCCGCCGGTACGGGCGGAGGAGACCAGGGCGGCCTTGATCTGCTGCGCGGTCCAGTCCGGGTGGGCCTGGCGGACGATGGCCGCCGCGCCCGCGACGTGCGGGGTCGCCATGGAGGTGCCCGACATCGTCTGGTAGGCGTAGACGCCGCGCCCGCCCGCGTTGGCCGCCAGGATGTCGACGCCCGGGGCGGCGATCTCGGGCTTGAGGGTGTGGGTGACGGCCACCGGACCGCGGCTGGAGAACCAGGCGGTGGTGTCGTCATGGTCGACAGCGCCGACGGTCAGCACGCCGGGCGCGCACCCGGGCGAGGAGACGGTCTCGGTGCCCGAGCCGGAGTTGCCGGCGGCGACGACGAACAGCGTGTGCGTGTTCTGCGAGAGCTCCTGCGCGGCCTGGGCCAGCGGGTCGGTGCAGTCGCCGATCTCGGGGTTGCCCAGGCTCATGGAGACGACATCGGCCTGCTGGTCGACGGCCCACTGCATGCCCGCGATGATCCAGGACGTCTCACCGGAGCCGCTGTCGTCGAGGACCTTGCCGATGAGCAGGGAGGTCCCGGGGGCGACGCCCTTCTCGCGGCCGTCGCTGGCGGCTCCGGACCCGCCGACCGTGGAGGCGGTGTGGGTGCCGTGCCCCTGACGGTCGTCGGTGCTGTCGGAGTCCGTGAAGTTCTTCGACTCGGCGATCCGGTTCACCAGGTCCGGATGCTCGGCGTCCACGCCCGTGTCCAGCACGGCGACCTTGGTGCCCTTGCCGTCGTATCCCTCGGCCCAGGCTTCCGGCGCGTGCACCTGCTGGGTGGACTGCTCCAGCGTGGCCTTGACCTTGCTGTCCAGCCACAGCTTCTTCATCGTGGAGCCGGAACGCGAGCGGGTGTTGGTGATGTCCTGCCAGAAAGTGGCGGCGGTGGCCTTGTCGGCATCGAGCGCGACGCCGTCCACAGCCGGGAGGCTCAGGCCCCGCTCGGCGCCACGAGGGGCCGCCGGCGCACTGGCGGCGACGTTCACACCGTTCTGGTAGGTGGCGATGAGCGGCAGCGTGTCGGTGTGGGCGTCGTCGTACCCCTGGCGGATGAGCCCGCTGACGTTGAACAACTGCTGGTCGACCTTGCCCTCGGCGAGCGCCTGGGAGGCGTCGTCCGGGTAGACATAGAGGTCCTTGCCCAGTTGGAAGGTCTCCACCATCGGCTGGGTGCCGTCCTCGCGGGGCAGCACGGCTGCCGAGCTGTGGCCCGACGGGTCCGTGGTCACCAGTACCTTGTCGCCGGTGACGAGGGTGACCGTGGCCTGCTTGCCGCTCGTCGCCGTGGCCCCGCTGCCGGTGAGGGGACGGTGCCCCGAGGCACCGTCAGGCGGCGTGTCCGCCGCCCCGGACGGCGCGACGGCGGTGACGGTCAGGACGGCGGCGGTCGCCGCGCCCAGGGCCATCCGCGCTATTGGATGCATGAGTCTCCCTACTCGAAGCCGTGAACATGCCATGCTGCGGCTGCATCCTGGCAGGGATACGGATCGCTGAGGGGCGCCGTGTGTGACGGGTTTCCCGCGTGACGGTATTCCGACACGCGGTCGTATTCGTCGGTCCGTCGGACCGGAGGGTTCGGATCGCGGCCCGTGATCGAGGCGCTGGTCGGACGATGCGCCGGCGGTGGCGGGGCCGCAGCCGGGATCGCGGGCGAGGGTCCCGGCCGACCCGGTTCGGCAGGCGGTCTGCGAGCCTTCGGCCCACGCACCGGCGACGAGGTCAGAGCCAGCCGGCGCGTGCGGCGTGCCATCCGAGTTGGAGGCGTGACCCTCCTCCGGCGAGGTCCGTCAGCCGGCGCACCCGCCGCTCCACGGTGCGGATGGAGAGGCCGAGTTGGGACGCCGCCCGCCGGTCGGAGATCCCGGCCAGCAGCAGGGCGAGGACCTCCAGTTCCTCCGCGGTCGGCTGCTGGTCGGCTGCCGACTCCTCGCGCACCCCCGTGCTCGTGTACAGCGGCCGGGCCTGGGCCCATTCCTTCTCGAAGAGGTGCACCAGGGCGGTCAGCAGGCCGCTGGGGTGAACGACGACCGCGCTCGGAACACCTCCGGCGTCCGTCATGTCCAGTGGCACCATGGCGCGTTCCCGGTCCGAGACGACCATCTTCAGCGGCAGCGAGTCGACCAGGCGAAACTGGACACCCGCCATGACGGCCTCGCGCACGTCCCGCACGACGTCGTCACCGTCGAGATAGTCCTTGGCGGCCACCACCCGGAAGTCGACTCCCCGGTCCAGGGCGGAACTCTCCGACGAGTCGGTGTCCTCCCGCGGCACCGCGATGCTCTCGCCGACGAGGAAGACGAGCAGTTCCCGCTGGGCGCCGCACTGCAGTTGGTGGAACCGGTGGGCGACCTGTTCCACGCCGACGACCACCTCCACGACACCGCCCGCGGTGTGTGCGGCGGTATGGCGGTACTGCTCGGTCAGCTTCGCATACGCGGTCTCGGCCAGGTTCAGGGCGTTGCGCTGCTCGACAAGGAGGGGGGCCAGGGCCACCGACGGTGGTGTGAGCCGGTAGCGGGCGAGCAGGCGGCCGGCCTCGGCTTCGGGCTCTGGTTCGGCCGGGCCGGGTGCCCCGGTCCCAGTGGTGGCGGCCACCAGGCCGCGCGCCACGAGGTCGAGCAGTATCCTGTCGTTCTCGGCCTGTTCGAGCCCGGTCTGCCGGGCGAGGTCCTGCGCGGAGGCGGCCGGGCGGGCCAACAGCGCCATGTAGACCGCCTCTTCGGGCGCTCCCAGTCCCAGCGCCTCCAGCATCAGGTCCCTCCCGGAGCGGCCACCGTGTCCGGCTCGGGCACAACTCGCCTGCACCGAGTGGATCTTCTCAACCGAACCCTATCCCTCGGTCCCGGATGTCGCCGCTCCGCCCGTTCGCCGTCCGGCACCTCGGCCGGCGCGCCGACCACTGACGCCACGTCAACAACCCTGCGGATCCATGCACCTTGCCGCCGGGAGGCGCTAGCGGCGGATGAGGCCGAGCGCGGTGGCGGCGGCGACGGCAGCGGTGCGGGAGTCGACGCCGAGCTTGGCGTAGACGCGGGCCAGGTGGGACTTGACGGTTCCCTCGGTCAGGTGGAGGCGGTTGCCGATGGCCTGGTTGGACAGGCCGTCGGCAACCGCCGCGAGGACCTCCGTCTCGCGCCGGGTCAAGGTGGTGCCAGGGGTACGCAGCCGGTTCATCAACCGGTCCGCGACGGTGGGTGCCAGCGTGGTGCGGCCGGCTGCCGCCGTGTGTACGGCGGCGGCCAGATCCTCGGGCGGGGTGTCCTTGAGGAGGTAGCCGGTGGCGCCGGCCTCGATGGCAGGCAGGGTGTCGGCGTCGGTGTCGTAGGTGGTGACGATCAGCACACGGGGGGCACCGGGTCGGGCGGTGATGGCGGCGGTGGCCTCGGCGCCGTTCATCCCCTTCCCGAACTGGAGGTCCATGAGGACGACGTCGATGTCGCCCTGGCCGGCGCGGGCGACGGCGTCCTCGGCGGTGGCGGCCTCGGCCACCACGGCGATGCCGTCCTCGGTCTCCAGCACGGCGCGGAGCCCTGCCCGTACCACGGGGTGGTCGTCGGCCAGGAGCACGCGGACGGGGGTGTCGTTCACGGGCGGGCCTCTGTCT
>NZ_JACEGK010000018.1:0-29777 GCF_056859195.1 Streptomyces sp. NH27 | reverse complement strand
GCCCCCGGTCAGCGGAACAGTGCCGTGAGGAGGTCTTCTCCGATCCGGCGCACCGGGTCCAGGTTCAGTTGGTAGTAGGCGCGGCGGCCGTCGCGGTCGACCGTCACGAGGCCGGCCTCGCGCAGCCGCGCGAGGTGCCTGGAGACCTGGGGCAGGGTCATGCCGCTGCGGGCCGCCAGTTCGGACGGGGTGAGCGGTTCGCGTGCGATGGCCCGCGCGATGCGCTGCCGGGCCGGGTCGCGCAGGACGTCGAGGCGCCGGTTCACCGCCGCGTAGCCGGGCTGGGCGGCGCCCTCGGGCAACAGCGGGTACTGGATGACGGCGGCTGCCCCGGGCTCGTGCTTGACCAGCACATGGGGACGGCCGAAGACCGACGGCAGGACCAGCAGCCCGGTGGTCGCGACGTTCACGATGCCGTGGTGGAACTTGTCGAAGACCACCCGTGGCGGTCCGCCGCGGTACGACGCCGACGGGTCGAGTCCGGCCAGTGCCTCGCCCGGCCCCTCCTGTGCGAGGTCCGTTCGCAACGCGGGCAGGTGCGCGCCGATGGTGCGAGCCGCCCGCGTGAGATCCGCCTCCAGAGCGGCGGCCGCATCGGTCAGCAGCACGGTCAGGTCGGCGCGCAGGGCCTCGGGGTCCTCCAGGAGCCGCCGGGCGAGTTCGGCGCGGGTCGTGGAACGCAACTCGGCGGCCGCCAGCAGGCCCTGGCGCTGCGCGGAGTCGTGCAGCACCCGATCCAGCGGGCCGCCCGAGTTGCCGCCGCGCACCGCGTATCCGGTGAGCTCGGCGAAGCGCGGGAGGGGCAGATCCGCGATGTCCGCCAGTTCGGCACCGAGCGGACGGTCCGCGGCGGCGTTCATCGGCAGCAGGTAGCGGGCCCGGTACGAGGCCCACAGCGGGGCCCAGCCCATGATGCGCAGCCGCAGGCCGGGGTCGAGGGCGGTGCCCGGCGCGGCCGGGGAGTCCTCGGTGTCCAGGCCGCGCGCCCAGCGGACCGTGCCGAGGTGGTGCTCGGACTCCGTGTAGGCGTGCAGCGCGGCGGTCAGCTCGGCGAGCGGCGACGCACCGACGGAGATATCGGCCGGGGCGGCTCCGGACAGCTGTAGGACCACGCTCATGACCACCTCCTGTTCACGGCAACGTCGACTTTCGCTTACCGCAGCCGCGGTAACCATGGCCACAGCACCCCGGGCAGCTCCTAGCGTTTCGCCGAACCACAGCACGCCGTACCGACGTCGTACCAGAGCCTCCCGGAGCTTCTCTATGCACCACCTTGTCCCCGATGAGCTGCGCGCCGCCACACGTGAGCTCCGGCCCGCGCTCGAGGAGCTGAGCCTGGACCTGCACGGTACGCCGGAGACCCGCTTCGAGGAGCACCACGCCGTCGAGCAGCTCACCGGTCGCCTTGCCGCCGCGGGCTTCGAGGTGGACAAGGGTGTCGCCGACCTCCCGACCGCCTTCACCGCCGTCCATCGGGGCGCGACGCAGGGCCCGACGGTCGCGGTACTCCTGGAGTACGACGCGCTGCCCGGCATCGGCCACGGCTGCGGCCACAACCTCATCGCGGCCGGCGGGCTGACCGCGGCCCTGGCCGCGGCCGCCGTACGGCCCGAGCACCCCGGCACCCTCATGGTGATCGGCACCCCCGGCGAGGAGGGCGGCGGCGGCAAGATCCTGATGCTGGAGCGCGGCGCCTTCGACGGGGTGGACGCGGCGGTGATGTTCCACCCGGCCGACCGCAACCTGCGGGCGCGGCACGCGCTGGCCGCCAGCCACCTGCGGCTGACCTTCCACGGCGTCGCCGCCCATGCCGCCAAGGCCCCCTGGGACGGCCGCTCCGCGGCCGCCGGCGCGCAGCTCTTCCTCACCGCGGTCGACTCGATGCGCCAGTTCATCCCGCCGACCGCCCGCGTGCACGGCATCGTGACGCACGGCGGCGACGCCCCCAACGTCGTGCCCGAGCGGGCCGAGCTGGACATCTACGTGCGCGAGGCCGGCTCCGCGGCTCTGGACGGACTGCTGGCCCGGGTGCTCGCCGCCGCCGAGGGCGCCGCGCTCGCCACCGGGACCACCGTCGAGCACACCGAGACCGCGCCCCGCTACACCGAGCGCAACAACAACATGACGATGGCCGACCGGCTCGCCGCCTACACCGCGGACCTGGGCCTGGAACTGGAGCCGCCGTCCCCGGCGAATCCGGCGGGCTCGTCCGACATTGGTAATGTGTCCGTCGAACTGCCCGTGATCCACCCCTACGTGCAGGTCTGCCCCCGTGACACGCCCGGGCACTCCGCGAAGATGCGCGAGGCGGCCCGTACGCCGCAGGCGCACGACGCGGCCGCGACGGCCGCGACGGGCATCGCCGCCCTGGTGCTGGATCTGCTCACCGACCCGACGTTCCTCACCGCGGTCCGGGACGAGTTCCACGCGTCCGCTTCCACCCCCGACCGCTGTCAGGAGTCGTGATGGCCCCTTCCTCCTCGCCGGACCTGGCGTCCAACGCCCTGGTCGACACGTTCTTCGACTGGCACCTGATCGCCCGGACCTTTCCCCGGCTGATCACCGAGGGGTTGCTCAACACCCTGACCATCGCGGCCGGCGCGATCGTCGTCGGCGTCGTCATCGCGCTGCTCGCGGCCATGCTGCTGCTGTCGAACCGCTGGTGGGTACGGCTCCCGGCCCGGCTGTACGTCGACGTCTTCCGCGGCCTGCCGGTGATCATCACGGTCATGCTGATCGGCGTGGGCCTGCCCGCCGCCGGGTTCCGCCCGTTCGGCACCGATCCCTTCGGCTACGCGATCCTGGCGATCGGCGTGATCTCCGGCGCGTACACCGCGGAGATCTTCCGCTCCGGCATCCAGAGCGTCGACCCCGGCCAGCTCCAGGCGGCCCGCAGTCTCGGCCTGAGCTACCTGAAGGCGATGCGCCTGGTCGTGATACCGCAGGGCATCCGGCGCGTGCTGCCCGCGATGGCCGGCCAGTTCGTCAAGGACATCAAGGAGAGTTCGCTGGTCTATCTGCTCGGCCTCGCCGCCGGGCAGCGCGAGCTGTACTTCATCGCGCAGGAGGAGGTCGCCCGGACCTACAACTCCTCGCCGCTGATCGCCGCCGGAATCAGCTACCTCTGTCTCACCATCCCGCTGACGTACTTCATGAACCATCTGGACAAGCGGCTGCGCGAGGGCCCGAAGCGCGGCGGGCCCCCGGTCCCCGCGGAGCCGGACCTGCCCACGACTCCCGTTCCGGCCCCCGCAGGAGAGCAGCGATGACCGCCACCGCCACCGCCGAGGCCCTGCGGGTCACCGGGCTCAGCAAGAGCTACGGCGGCCACACGGTGCTGCGCGACATCACCGTCGACGTCCGCCGCGGCGAGACCCTCTGCCTGATCGGCCCCTCCGGCTCCGGCAAGTCGACCCTCCTGAAGTGCCTCAATCTCCTGGAGGCCCCCGACGCCGGCGAGATCTGGCTCGGTGACACCTGCCTGACCGCACCGCGTGCCGATGTCGACGCCGCCCGCACCCGGATCGGCATGGTCTTCCAGCACTTCAACCTCTTCCCGCACATGAGCGTCGAGCGCAATGTCACGCTTGCCCTGACCTCGGTCAAGGGGATGGGCCGCGAACAGGCCCGGCAGGTCGCGCTGAGCCGGCTGGCGGAGGTCGGCCTCGCCGCGTTCGCCGACCGGCGGCCCGCGCAGCTGTCCGGCGGCCAGCAGCAGCGCGTGGCCATCGCCCGCGCGCTCGCCATGGGGCCCGAGGTGATGCTCTTCGACGAGGCCACCTCCGCGCTCGACCCCGAACTGGTCAAGGACGTGCTCGCCGTGATGCGGGACCTCGCATCGGGCGGCATGACCATGGCCGTCGTCACGCACGAGATGGGATTCGCCCGGGAGGCGGCCGACCGCGTCGCCTTCATGTGCGACGGCCGCCTCGCCGAGATCGGCACGCCGGACCGGATCTTCGAACGCGCCGACCATCCCCGGCTGCGCCAGTTCCTGTCCCAGGTCCTCTGAACCGCCCGTTCCCCGTACAGGAGTCCACCGATGTCCCGCACCATCCTGCGCAGATCCCTGCTCGCCGGCGCCGCGGCCGCCCTGCTGCTGCCCCTCACCGCCTGCGGAGGCGACAGCGGTTCGGCGAACGCCTCGACCGCGAAGTACAAGACGGTCCGCAGCGGAGTGATCACCGCCGGTACGCAGGCCGAGCAGCCGCCCTTCGCGGTGACCGACGCCGCCGGCAACCCCACCGGCTTCGCCGTCGATCTGATGAACGAGGCCGCCAAGCGCCTCGACCTGAAGGTCCAGTACAAGACCACGAACCTGCAGGGCATACTCACCGGCCTCTCCGCCGGCCAGTACGACATCGGCGTCGCCGGTGTGGGCGCCACCGCCGAGCGCGCCAAGCAGGTCTCCTTCACCATCCCGTACTACTGGGGCTTCACCGCCGTGGTGACAAAGAAGAGCGGCACCCAGAGCACGGTGTCGGACTTCGACGGCAAGCGGGTCGGTGTCATCAGCGGCGCGGTCCAGGAAGCCTTCATCACCGAGAAGATGCCCAAGGCGAAGGTCGTGAAGTTCAACAACCAGACCGCGATGATCTCGCAGCTGCTCTCCGGCGGTGTCGAGGCGATCGTGATCGGCGGCGCCGACGCGAACGAGTACGTGAAGAAGCAGCCGGTACGGATCGCGGTCGAGCGGGACAGCCTCCAGGGCAGCGCGTTCCCCTTGCGCAAGAACGGCGACCCGAAACTCCTCAAGGACCTCGATGCCCAGGTCGACGCGATGATCGCCGACGGCACCTACGTCAAGCTGTACCGGAAGTACTTCGAGGACCCGATCGCCACCAGCCTGATCAAGGAGCGCCCCAACCTCACCAAGCAGGTCGAGGGCACCGACCTGGCTCCCACCGAGGGCTGACCGGCCCGCCGCACCACCACCAGCCGACCGCCGGTCCCGGCTGCGTCATGTTCCGCACGTCCACGTGCGGCGTCGCGCAGCCGGGACCGGCGTCGTCGTGGCGCCGAGCGGGGCCGGATCGGGGCGCGGGCCGGAGCGGGGCCCGCGCCGGCACGGACCGCGGTCAGATCTCGTCGGCCAGCTCCTGCATCAGCCGCCGCTTCGGCCGCGCCCCCACCACTACCTTGACCGGCTCGCCGGCCCGGAAGAGCATCAGCGTCGGCATGGACAGCACGCCGTAGGCGGCCTGGGTGGCCGGGTTGGTGTCCACGTCGAGCTGGACGATCCGCAGCCGCCCGGCCTCCTCGGCGGCGATCTCCGCGAGCACCGGCGCGATCATGCGGCACGGCGGGCACCAGGAAGCGGTGAAGTCGACCAGCACCGGCAGGTCGGCGGCGAGTACGTCGGCGGCGAAGGTCGCGTCGGTGGTGACGGGCACGCCCGGGTGCAGATGACCGGCAGTCGTAACGGCGTCGGTGGTCATGGCGTCGGTGGTCATGGCGAAGTGGTCCTCTCGGTCGGTGGGGCCAGCTCGCACATCGGTTCCTCCCCGGCCCCCGCGGCCAGCTCCGCCCGGGCGAGCTGCGCGGCGACCTGGTCCCGTACGGACCTCAACCGCTCCACGCACGCGTCCAGTTCGGCGAGCTTGCGCCGGTAGACCGCGAGCGAATCCGCGCAGGTGTCCCCGGCCGCGTGGCCGGCCCGCAGGCACTCGACGAACGGGCGGGTCTCCTCCAGGCCGAAGCCGAAGTCCTGGAGGGTGCGGATCTGTTCCAGCAGCCGCACGTGCTCGTCGCCGTAGGCGCGGTAGCCGTTGGCGGCCCGCCCGGCGGGCGGCAGCAGCCCGAGGGATTCGTAGTAGCGGAGGGCGCGGGTCGTGGTGCCCGCCCGGTCCGCGAGTTCACCGATGCGCATAGTAACGACCGTAGACCTTGACGTACGCGTCAAGGCCAGCCCCGGACGGGCGGTGGCGAGCGGCCCGGAATCACCCGACTCGCCCGACCCGCACCCCGGCCCGTGAAGAAAACTTTCAGGATTTACGTCGAGGAGGTTGCTTACTGCCAGCCGACCTCGCCAGGCTGCGGCCCAGCACGTATCTCCACGCACACCCATCCGGAACGCGAGGAGCCTGGATGCACCACCCCCTCACCCTCCCCCGCAGGCGCAGAGCGGCCACGCTGGTCGCGGCACTGTCGCTGCTGGCCGGCCTGTCGGTGACCGCGGTCACCACGACCACCGCGCGCGCCGCCGACCCGCAGTCCACCCGGCAGGCCGAATTCACCGCGGCCGCCGCCGAGTTCGGCGTCCCGGCGCCGGTGCTCGAAGCGGTGTCGTTCTACGAGACCCGGTGGGAGGACCACGCCGGGCAGGAGAACGCCGAGGCGGGCTACGGCCCGATGAACCTCACCGACCTCACCACCGAGGAACTCGACGCCGACGGCCTGACCACCCAGTCCCCGCGCTACGCCGACCTGCTCAAGGCGCCCGCCGAGCACACCGCGGCCGCGGCGGCAGCGCTGCTGGGCACCGACACCGCGACCGTGCAGGGCGACGAGACGCAGAACATCCGCGGCGGCGCCGCGCTGCTCGCCTCGTACGCCAGGAGCTACGGGCACGGCAAGCTGCCGCGGACCGTCGACGGCTGGTACGCCGCTGCGGCGCGCTACGGCCAGTCCACCGAGGACAAGGTCGCGCAGGCGTTCGCCGACGGCGTGTGGAGCGCCATGCGCACCGGCGAGACCCGGACCACCGAGGACGGCCAACAGGTCACGCTGGCCCCGGTGCGCGGGCTGCACCCGAACCGCGACGACGTGCGCAAGCTGGGCCTGAAGGACGTCACCCCGCCGGTGAGCGACCAGAAGCCCGAGTGCCCCAAGTCCGTGAAGTGCAACTACATCCCGGGCGCCTACACCCTGCTGGACCCGACCGACCTCGGGGACTACGGCAGCCACGACGTCGCCGACCGCCCGGGCGGCGGCCTGGACATCCGCTACATCACGCTGCACACCACCGACGAGACCTACGACGGCACCCTCGACCTGTTCCGCGACCCGACCTACGCGGCCGGCGCGAACTACGTGGTGCGCTCCTCCAACGGCCTGGTCACCCAGATGACGCCCGACAAGGACATCGCCTGGGACAGCGCGAACCGCTCCTTCTACCAGCACTCGATCGGCATCGAGCAGGAGGCGTGGGCCACCCACGGCGCCGCCTGGTTCAGCGAGGACCTCTACCGCTCGACGGCCAACCTGGTGAAGTACCTCGCGGCGAAGTACGACATCCCGCTGGACCGCGCGCACATCCTCGGCCACGACAACATCCCCGGCGGCACCGAGACCGGCATCGCCACCCAGCACTGGGACCCGGGACCGGGCTGGGACTGGGAGCACTTCTTCGACCTGCTCGGCGCGCCGATCCACGCCACCGCGAAGAAGGGCAGCGACATCGTCGCGATCAAGCCCGGCTACCAGAACAACAAGCAGACCACCACGTACTGCGACGACGTGCAGGGCTACAAGCAGTTCCCCGGCCCGTACCGCAGCTTCGACTGCCCGGTGACCGCCGGCGACGCGCCGGCCAGCTTCGTGCCGCTGTACACCGCGCCGAGCACGAGCGCGCCACTGCTCGCCGACCCGTACCTGCACCCGACCGGCGCGGGCACCGACGCGATGAACGACTGGGGCGACAAGGCCCCCGCCGGTGAGCAGTACGTCGTCGCCGACCGCCGCCCCGGCTGGACCGCCATCTGGTACGGCGGGCAGGAGGCATGGCTCCAGGACTCCGCCGAACACCCGACCACCGTGCCGGTGAAGGCCGAGCGGATCGTGCCCAAGGCCGGGCGGACCACGATCCCGGTGTACACCACGGCGTACCCGGAGGCGTCGGTCTACCCGCCGGACTTCGTGGCCTTCGAGGGCGGCACCGCGCCGCGCCCGCAGAGCCCCGCGAAGAAGTACTCGATCGCGGCCGACCAGTCGTACGTCGCCTCGGGTCCCGCGGTGAACACCGACTCGTACTACGCGATCTACTACGACGGTTCCGCGCCGCACGACCGGACCGACTTCATCGGCACGACGAAGGTGTACGAGATCGTCTACAACCACCGGATGGCGTTCGTGAGCGCGGACGACGTGGACGTGGTGCCGGCGAAGTGACGGCCGGACCGCAGATGAACCAGGTGAACTGACGGCGGGCCACGGCGGAGCGGCGACGACGCCGACAGCCGGAACGTCAGCACCGGAACACCGGGACACCGGGAGCGGCCGGGTGCGCGGAAGTGTCAGCGCGCCCGGTCGCTCTCCAGCGCCTGGTGGGTGATCCGCAGCGCGTGGCTGGACAGATCGAAGGTGCGCTGCGCCACGCACACGAACAGGCAGTCCACCACCACGAGTTGGCTGATCCGGCTGGCCATCGCGCCCGGCCGGAAGGTGGTTTCCCGGCCCGCCGACACCAGGACGAAGTCGGCGAGCCGGGCGGCCGAGGACATCGGGTGGTTGGTGATCACCACGGTGGTGGCGCCCAACGCGGCGGCGCGGCGCAGCGGTTCGAGCACGTCGCGGCTCTCGCCGGAGTGCGAGACGGCCAGGAACACGTCGCCCTCACCGAGCAGCACCGCACTGGTGAGCGCGGACTGCGAGTCGCCGTGCGCGTGGCAGGGCCGGCCGACCCTGGCCAGCTTCTGCTGCAGGTCCTGGGCGACGAGGCCGGAGGCGCCGACCCCGGCGATGTGCAACTGCCCGCCCTCGCACACCGCCTTGACCGCGCCGGTCAACTGCTCGGGATCGAGTTGGGTGGCGGTCTCCAGCACCGCCTGGGACTCGGTGTGCACCAGCTTGGCGATCACCTCACCGGCCGAGTCGTCCGGGGTGATGCCCGCCGAGAGCGTCGAGCGCGGGCTCTGCCGGGCCGCTGCCGCGGCCAGCGCGAGCCGCAGTTCGGGGTAGCCGGCGAAGCCGAGCGCGCGGGCGGTGCGCACGATCGAGGACTCGCTGGTGCCGGCGAGCGCGCTCAACTCCGAGATGGTGCTGCGGGCGACCTGGGCGGGATCGCGCACGATGAGCGTGGCGATCCGGGCGGCCGCCGGGGTGAGCGAGGGCAGCAGTCCGCGCACGGTCGCGGTGAGCGCGTCTCCCGCGTCACTGGCCGCAGTGGCTCCCTCCGCTGCGGACCACACGGGCCTCGGGTCCTTTTCGGGCACGGGAGTAAGAATGCACCGTGAATCCCGCTCGTGGGAGCAGGTGTGCCAAGAAAAGTCCACGCGGTCCGGTCGGCCGTGGGCCACCATCGGTGTCACCCGTGCGGGTGACACTCCCGCCCGACCCTCCGGGGTGCCCCGTCCCCGCCGTACGGGACCTTGCGGTCCGCGGTGGCTTGTCGCGCCGTTCTCCGCACCCCCTAGTCCTGGTTTGTGCGGGTCCTTCCGCGAAAGGAGGGTCACCAACCCAGGGGCGCGGGGACCGGCGCGACAAGCCACCCACCAACAGGTGGTCCCGGGGCCGACAGACCGGGGCGCCCCGGAGGGTCAGGGGCACCCGGGAGAATGGCGGGGTGACCGTACCCGTACCGCCGCCCGCAGGGCACCCCGCAGGGCTTCGCGCCGAACTGCCGACTCCCTTGGTGGAGGTGCCCGACGAGCGGCTGGCCCGGCACGGAGTGCGCCTGCTGCTCAAGCGGGACGACCTGGCCCACCCGCTGCTGCCGGGCAACAAGTTCCGCAAGCTGGGCCCGAATCTGGCCGCCGCCGTCGAGGCCGGCCACGACACCCTGCTGACCTTCGGCGGCGCCTACTCCAACCACCTGCGGGCCACCGCCGCCGCGGGCCGGCTGCTCGGCCTGCGCACCGTCGGCGTGGTGCGCGGCGACGAACTGGCCGGCCGCCCGCTCAACGACTCGCTCGCCGGCGCCGCCGCCGACGGCATGCGGCTGCACTTCCTCGACCGCGCCGCCTACCGCCGCAAGACCGAACCCGACGTCCTGGCGCCGCTGCTGGAGCGGTACGGCCCCGCCCACGTGCTCCCCGAGGGCGGCTCCAACACCCCTGCGGTACAAGGCTGTACGCAGCTGGGCCGGGAGATCGGCACGGCCGCCGACGTGGTGGTGGTCGCCTGCGGCACCGGCGGCACCCTCGCCGGGCTGGCGGCCGGGCTGCCGCCGCAGGCCCGCGCGATCGGCGTCGCCGTGCTGCGCGGCGGCTTCCTCGCCGAAGAGGTGCTGCGGCTACAGCAGGACGCCTTCGGCGGGCGGCGCGGCGACTGGCAGGTGGAGGACCGCTTCCACTGCGGCGGCTTCGCCCGCACCACCCCGTCGCTGGACGCCTTCACCGCCGACTTCGCGGCCCGGCACCGCACCGCCCTGGACGGCAAGGACGTGGAACGCGTCTACGTCGCCAAGACGCTGCACGCGATCTTCTGCCTCGCCGAGGAGGGCGCCTTCCCGCCCGGCACCCGGGTCGCCGCCGTGATCACCGGATGAGCCGACCGGATGCCTTTACGACGCTCACACCGTACGGCCGTAACCTGGTGGCATGATCCGCGCCGCGACCCCCGAAGACGTCCCCGCCATCCAGGCGATGATCCGCGAACTGGCCGAGTACGAGCGGGCACCGCAGGAGGCACGGGCGACCGTGGCGCAGTTGCGTGAGGCCCTGTTCGGCCCCGACGCGGTGGCGTCCGCGCTCATCGCCGAGTCCGAGCCCGACGGCGACGGCGACGGCGACGGCGGTGATGGCGGGCCGGCCGGATTCGCGCTGTGGTTCCGAAACTTCTCCACCTGGACCGGGAAGCCGGGCCTGTACCTGGAGGACCTGTACGTCCGCCCCGAGATGCGCGGCAGCGGCCACGGAAGGGCGCTGCTGGCCGCGCTCGCGGCGATCTGCGTCGAGCGCGAGTACGAGCGCTTCGAGTGGACGGTGCTCGACTGGAACGAACAGGCGCTCGGCGTCTACCGGTCGATCGGCGCGCTGCCGCAGGACGAGTGGACGGTGCATCGGCTGTCGGGTCCCGCACTGCACGCGCTGGCGGCCCGGGCCGGATCGAACATCACAGGAACAGAGATCGCCGGATCAGAGATCGCTGCAACCGGTGAGACCATCCCATCGTCCAACCAGACGCCGGCTCATGCGCATTGAGCCGGCAGCGCGCACTCCACGTTCTGTACCCGTACGCTTACGATCGGTGACAGAATGGGGAGGGGCCGTGCGCCGTCCGGGCGACAGCCGGGCACGGATCGCGGTAGCGTCGCTGCGAACCAGAGCAATCACTGTGTGCCACCTTGGAGGTGTGGGTGTCCCAGATCGCAGGCGAGCCCGGGTCGAAGGACTTCGTCGAGGTCCGGCTGCCCGCGGCGGGAGCGTATCTGTCGGTACTGCGGACGGCCACGGCCGGACTCGCGGCCCGGCTGGACTTCACCCTCGACGAGATCGAGGATCTGCGGATCGCCGTCGACGAGGCGTGCGCGATCCTCTTGCAACAGGCCGTCCCCGGCTCGGTGCTGAGCTGCGTGTTCCGGCTGGTCGGGGACTCGTTGTGGGTCACCGTGTCGGCGCCGACCACCGACGGGCGCGCCCCGGAACGCGACACCTTCGCCTGGACGGTGCTCTCCGCACTGGCCGGCGAGGTGGACTCCACCGTCGCGGAGGACCAGACGGTCAGCATCAGTCTGCACAAGAAGCGCGGCGCCGTACCCGGGCTGTCGTGAGGCATGTGAGGCGGCCGTCGTGAGCCCAGCAGACACCCCCGGCCCACCCGCGGAGCACGACGTGCCCGCGGCGCGCGGCCGTGCCTCCGTACCGGCCCAACAGCCGGACCCGGTGGGCGCAGGGCCGGGTGGGCCCCCACGGCCGTCGGCAAGACCGCACCCCGATTCCGGGGCGGCGGAACCCGACCCCGGCCTGCCCCATGGCCGGATGGACCGTAGGGAAGTGATGGACGCGTCGGAGCAGGCGGAGCAGGCGGACCGGATGGATCAGCACGAGCACGCGGCATCGGCGGAGCAGCCCACCCAGCCGGCGCGGCCCGAGCAACCGGGACAACCGGACCAGCCGGGACAGGCCGAGCAGCTGGGACAGGCCGGACCGTCCGAGCGGCCCGAACAGGAGCCCGCCGCAGGCGAATCCGCCGCGCAGCACGACCCGCACGACCGCTCGGGTGCCCGCGCGCTCTTCGTCGAGCTGGGCAAGCTGCCCGAGGGCTCGCCGGAGCGGGCCGAGTTGCGCAACCAGCTGGTGCGGATGCACCTGCCACTGGTCGAGCACCTCGCCCGCCGCTTCCGCAACCGCGGGGAGCCGCTGGACGACCTCACCCAGGTCGCCACGATCGGGCTGATCAAGTCCGTCGACCGGTTCGACGTCGACCGCGGCGTGGAGTTCTCCACGTATGCCACGCCCACCGTCGTCGGCGAGATCAAGCGGCACTTCCGGGACAAGGGTTGGGCGGTCCGCGTCCCGCGCCGGCTCCAGGAACTGCGGCTCGCGCTCACCAGCGCCACCGGCGAGCTGTCCCAGCGGCATGGCCGCGCGCCCACCGTGCACGAACTCGCCGAGCACCTCAAGATCTCCGAGGAGGAGGTCCTGGAGGGGCTGGAGTCCGCGAACGCGTACAGCACGCTCTCGCTCGACGTGCCCGACACCGACGACGAGTCGCCGGCCGTCGCCGACACGCTCGGCTCCGAGGACGAGGCCCTGGAGGGGGTCGAGTACCGCGAGTCCCTCAAGCCGCTCCTCGAGCAACTCCCGCCGCGTGAAAAGACGATCCTGCTGCTGCGGTTCTTCGGCAACATGACGCAGTCGCAGATCGCCCAGGAGGTCGGCATCTCCCAGATGCACGTCAGCCGCCTCCTCGCCCGCACCCTCGCGCAGCTGCGCGACAAACTCCTCATCGACGAGTAGCTCTGCCCTTGCCGGGCTGGCCGAGCCGACCCCCGGGGTGCCCCGTCCTGTCGGCGCAGGGACCATCTGCCGGTGGTGGGCTTGTCGCGCAGTTCCCCGCGCCCCTGGGGATTCGCCGTCTCCGTCACGGCCAGTACCCGGCTGCCGGTCGGTGGCCTGCTGAGCGCGCAGTTCCTCCCCCAGAGCTTCGCCTGGGGGGGGAACTGCGCGACAAGCCACCCACGGGCCGTAAGGTCCGGGCACTCACGGGGGCGGGCTAGGCGACGGTCCTGTTGATGCCGAGGGCATCCGTGGTGGCCGGGTGGACCAGGAGGACGAGACCGGTGAGCGCGAGGACGCCGAGAACCGCGCCGGTGGCGACAAGGCCGGCGCCGTCGCTGCGCACCATGTTCCAGGCGATCGGCAGGGCGACGAGCTGAATGATGAGCGCGGGCCCACGGCTCCACCGCCGGGCCCGGCGCAGCCCGTACGCCGCGAGCAGCGGAAGCGCGGCGAGGGCGAGCACGAGGAACCCGGGCAGCACATCACTGCTGCCGCCGAAGAACATCGTCACGCCCCACGCGGCGATGGCGAGCCCTTCCAGCCCCGCCACCGTGGCCGCGGCGGTCAGCCGTAGGGGCGGCGGCCCGGTCGGCGGCACCTCGACGGCGGGGCCGGCGGCCCCGCCGTCTCCCCCGCCCGCGCCGGGCTCCTTGCGCTTCGTCGTCTTCTGGCTCACACGTGCCAGCGTAGCCCGGCGTGAAAATCCGTAGGTACGCTGTCGAGCATGCGTGCTCTTCTCGTGGTCAACCCCGCCGCCACCACCACAAGCGCGCGGGTCCGCGACGTGATCGGTACCGCCCTCTCCAGCGATCTGAAGCTGGAGGTGGCCACCACCGAGTACCGCGGGCACGCACGGGACCTGGGCCGGAGGGCCGCGGAGGAGGGCGAGGTCGAGCTCGTGGTGGCCCTCGGCGGCGACGGCACCGTGAACGAGGTGGTCAACGGCCTGCTGCACCACGGCCCCGACCCGGAGAGCCTGCCGCAGCTCGCGGTGGTCCCCGGCGGCTCGACCAACGTCTTCGCCCGCGCCCTGGGCCTGCCCAACGACGCGGTGGAGGCCACCGGCGCCCTGCTGGACGCGCTGCGCGCGGGCTCCTCCCGGACCGTGGGCCTGGGCCTGGTGAGCGGCGCCAGGGGCAGCGAGGACGAGGGCGTGCCGCCGCGCTGGTTCACCTTCTGCGCGGGCCTGGGCTTCGACGCGGGCGTGGTCGGACGGGTCGAGCAGCAGCGGGAGTTGGGCAAGCGGTCCACGCACGCGCTGTACCTGCGGCAGGTGGCCCGCCAGTTCATGGCCGACCCGCACCGCCGGCACGGCACGATCACGTTGGATCAGCCGGGCGAGGAGCAGGTCGCGGGGCTGTCCACCGCCATAGTCTGCAACACCGCCCCGTGGACGTATCTCGGCAACAAACCGGTGTACGCCTCCCCCGAGGCGTCCTTCGACACCGCGCTCGACGTGCTGGGCGTCACCAAGATGTCCACGGTGGCGGGTGCCCGCTACGCGGCGCAATTGCTCCGTTCCACCCCGGAGCGCGGCCCCCGGGGCAAGTACGCGGTGACGCTGCACGATCTGACGGACTTCACCTTGCATTCGCAGGCGCCGCTGCCCTTCCAGGTGGACGGTGACCACCTGGGACTGCGTACGAACGCAACCTTCACAGGCGTACGCCGTGCACTGCGTGTGATTGTGTAAGTCGAAGAGCCTAAAGTCCTTTTACTCGAACGTTTAGGCTGCCCCGCACCCCATGGAAGTACGGCTGTGACCGAGGCGACACCGAGGAATCCAAAAAAACTTTCCTGAAGGGGTTGTATCTCCAGCCGAGGTTTGCGAGTCTCTTACTGGCGATCGGGACGGCCGGACAAACGGCCCCCATGAGAGCCCGAATCTCCTACCTCACACCAAGCGGGACCGCACCAGCCAGCGAAGGCTGGGTGGCGTCCCGTTCCCTGTGGGGAGATTCGTGAAAGCGTTCACATTCACAAGCAACCTGTTTGTCACACAAGGAGTTGGAGCAGCCATGGACTGGCGTCACCGCGCCGTTTGCCGCGAGGAAGACCCCGAGCTCTTCTTCCCCATCGGCAACACCGGTCCTGCGCTGCTGCAGATCGAGGAAGCCAAGGCCGTCTGCCGCCGCTGCCCCGTCATGGACCAGTGCCTTCAGTGGGCGCTGGAGAGCGGTCAGGACGCCGGTGTCTGGGGTGGCCTCAGCGAGGATGAGCGTCGTGCGATGAAGCGCCGCGCCGCCCGCAACCGGGCCCGTAACGCCAGCGCCTGAGAGAACCAGACGACCTAAAAGCCTTACCCCCGAGCCGCAGCGCGCAGTACCTGCCAATACGCGCAGCACGCAGCATCGTGAGAAGCCCCGTACCGGATGGGTACGGGGCTTCTTGCTTTTCCGCCGGCCGGCCCGCCGTACCACAGGGGCC
This sequence comes from Streptomyces sp. NH27, assembly GCF_056859195.1. Taxonomy (NCBI): domain Bacteria; kingdom Bacillati; phylum Actinomycetota; class Actinomycetes; order Kitasatosporales; family Streptomycetaceae; genus Streptomyces; species Streptomyces sp. NH27. The sequence goes on along the minus strand of NZ_JACEGK010000018.1, from coordinate 14,469 downwards.
CGATGGGCCCCTGTGGGGCTCTCAACTGTCAGGATTCCAACGGGAGTTCGAGGACGACGCGGGTGCCGGGGCCGGCCGGGGTCGGGAGCATGTCGAAGGTGCCGCCCAACTCGCCCACCACCAGGGTGCGGACGATCTGGAGGCCGAGGTTGCCCGCCCGCTGGGCGTCGAAGTCGGGCGGCAGGCCGCGCCCGTCGTCCTGGACGGTGACCGTGATCCGGTCGCGGCCGCGGGTCGCGGTGACCTCCACGGAGCCCGACTCCCCCGGGCCGAAGCCGTGTTCGAGGGCGTTCTGCAGGAGCTCGGTCAACACCATGGACAGCGGGGTGGCGGTCTCCGCGGTGAGGATGCCGAACTTGCCGCTGCGGCGGGTCGTCACTCGTCCGGGTGAGATCTCCGCCACCATCGCCAGCACCCGGTCGGCGATCTCGTCGAACTCCACCTTCTCGTCCAGGTTCTGCGACAGGGTCTCGTGCACGATCGCGATCGACCCGACCCGCCGCACCGCCTCGTCCAGCGCCTCACGGGCCCGCTCGGAGTCCATCCGGCGGGCCTGGAGCCGGAGGAGCGCGGCGACCGTCTGGAGGTTGTTCTTCACCCGGTGGTGGATCTCCCGGATGGTGGCGTCCTTGGTGATCAGCTCCCGCTCGCGGCGGCGCAGTTCGGTGACGTCGCGCAGCAGCACCAGCGAACCGGTGTGCACGCCCTTGGGCTTGAGCGGGATCGCGCGCAACTGGATCACCCCGTCGCCCGCTTCGACCTCGAACTCCCGCGGCGCCCAGCCGCTGGCGAGCTTCACCAGCGCCTCCTCCACCGGACCGCGGTCCGGGGCGAGTTCGGCGGTGGCCCGGCCCAGGTGGTGGCCGACCAGGTCGGCGGCCAGGCCGAGCCGGTGGTAGGCGGACAGCGCGTTCGGGCTGGCGTACTGCACGATGCCGTCGGCATCCAGCCGGATCAGCCCGTCGCCGGCCCGCGGCGACGCGTCCATGTCCACCTGCTCGGCCGGGACCGGGAAGGACCCCGCGGCGATCATCTGGGCCAGGTCCGAGGCGCTCTGCAGATAGGTCAGCTCCAGCCGGCTCGGGGTGCGCACGGTCAGCAGGTTGGTGTTGCGGGCGATCACCCCCAGCACCCGGCCGTCGCGCCGGACCGGGATGGACTCCACCCGCACCGGCACCTCCTCCCGCCACTCCGGGTCGCCCTCGCGGACGATCCGCCCCTCGTCCAGCGCCGCGTCCAGCAGCGGACGGCGGCCGCGCGGCACCAGGTGGCCGACCATGTCGTCCTGGTACGAGGTGGGGCCGGTGTTGGGGCGCATCTGGGCGACCGAGACGTACCGGGTGCCGTCCCGGGTGGGAACCCACAGCACGAGGTCGGCGAAGGACAGGTCGGAGAGCAACTGCCACTCCGAGACGAGCAGATGCAGCCATTCGAGATCGGACGAGTCGAGGCCGGTGTGCTCGCGGACGAGGTCGTTCATGGAGGGCACGCCTGTGAGCGTACCTTCCTGCGAAAGCTGTGAGGTTCGGCGCGTTTCACGGCGCGCCCGACCGGGAATTCACGGACCGAATCGGTGGCACACCCATGGACAAGATCGACTGGTCTAGTCCACAATACTGATTAGTAGACCTCCGCCCTCCCCGCACAGGAGGACGGATCGAGGCCAAGGCGTTCTCTGCCCTGACTACGCCGGACGCCTCAACTGGTCGGCCCTATCGGGTCGGAGGGCACCGCACACCCGTCCGACCACGGCGCCGACGGCAGCTCCGGGCTGCGGTGCTGGAGAGGCTGAGGGTCCTCTCCCGGCACCGCGGCCCGAAGTGTTCTGCGCTCGCCGCGTCGGCGCCGTCGTGGGCGCGGGGTCAGGACAGCACCCGGTGACGGAAGTTCCGCAGGCCCAGGCCGAGGAAGGCGACGCTCGCCCCGATCAGGACCGGATAGACGATGTACAGGTGCATGTGCGTGGACTGGGTGAAGGCGGCCCGCATGCCCTCGGTGATGTAGATCAGCGGATTGACCAGCACCAGGATCTGCAGCCAGTGGAACCCACCGATGTGCACGAGGGACAGCTTCGTCCACTGGTAGTAGGTGCCGCCCAGGAAGACCAGCGGCAGCACCACGAAGCCGAACATGACCCCGATGTTCTGCGGCTGGAAGGTGGTGCCCAGCATCAGGCCGAGCGAGGTCATCGCGACGCAGGCCAGTGGGATCAGGGTCACCACGATCCACCAGTGCACGGTCAGGTGCGCGTGCACGCCCGGCGCGTGCACGACCGCCGCGATGGGCAGCACGATGACCGCCGAGATCAGCGCCTGGACCGCGCCGGACAACACCCGCGCGACGGCGACCAGCCAGATCGGGCAGGGCGCCTGTACCCGGTCCTCGATCTCCCGGGTGTAGCCGAACTCCTGTGACATCTGGATCGCGACCGACTGGATGCCCTGGAACATGATGCTGATGGCGACCACCCCGGGCACCAGCACGGTGGCGAACGCCGATTCGCCCGCCGCGCCCTTGGCTCCGCCGATGCCCTGCCCGATGGTGGGGAAGACGTAGAGGAACACGAACACCAGGAGGAACGGCTGCATCAGGGTCCGGCCGACGAACTGCCCGAAGTTCTTCCACAGCACCCGCAGGTCGCGCCGGACGAGCGCGCCGAGGGCGGTGCGGCTGGCCGCGGTCACCGAACGGCTCGGCCTTACGGAAACCGGACGGTCCGCCGAGGACAGCGGGGCGGAGGAGCCCGCCGATGACGTGGTCACTCCCGCAATTCCTTCCCGGTGAGGCTGATGAACACGGTCTCCAGGGAACTGCGGACGATCGACAGGTCGACCAGGTCGAAGCCGCCCCGCTCGGTGCTGGCCACCACCCGCGGCAGCAGCCGTTCGTCGCCCTGCACCTGGAGTTCGACGCCGCCCTCGACCAGACGGGTGCGGACGGCGCCGTCGATGTCCCGGGCGAGGCGGGCGGCGAGCGCGTCGTGGTCACCGTCGGCGAGCACTGTGACGATGGTGTCGGCGCCGAGGCCCTGCTTGAGGGCATGGGGCGTGTCGAGGGCGAGGATCTTGCCGTGGTCGATGATCGCCACCCGGTCGCAGAGCTGATCCGCCTCCTCCATGTTGTGGGTGGTGAGCACGATGCTCTGGCCGTCGGCGATGAGGTCGCCGAGGATGTCCCACAGCGCGAGCCGGCTCTGGGGGTCGAGGCCGGCCGTCGGCTCGTCGAGGAAGAGCACCGCGGGGCGGTGCAGGATCGCCCGCGCCACCAGCAGCCGCTGGGCCATGCCGCCGGACAGGTGGCCCACCGGCGAGGAGGCCCAGCGAGACAGGCTGAAACGGTCGAGGGACTCGTCGGCCAGCCGGCGTGACCGCGCCGCGGAGATGCCGAACAGCAGCCCGTGGTAGTAGAGGTTCTCCCACACCGTCAGGGAGCGGTCCAGGGTGTTCTGCTGGGTCACGACGGCGATGACCTGCTTGGCCAGCGCCGGGTGCGCGACCACGTCGACGCCTCCGACGTACGCCGTCCCGCCGGTGGGGATCACCCGTGTGGCGAGCATCCCGATGGTGGTGGTCTTGCCGGCCCCGTTGGGCCCGAGGAGTCCGAAGAACTCACCGACGTGGACTTCGAGGTCGAGGCTGTCCACCGCGGTGACGGGCGCCTTGGGGTACCGCTTGCTGAGCCCGACCGTACGAATGACCGCCGGACGACCCGCGCCGGCGCCCGTCCGGCCCGCTGCGTCGATCGCCATGGCCCTCCTCGCGGCTCCGATCGGCTCGACCCGTGCGACCGCGCGGCGACCGAACCGTCTGCTGCGTGCTCGCCGAAGGACACCAGGACAACGCCGTGCACGGCTGCCGTCATGGAAACACGGTGCCGGGACCCCGGCACCTGCCGACCGGGCCGGTGGGAGACGGCGCGACACCCCGCGACCGAGCCCTTCCCCACGCGCACGGATCGACCACCGGATCTCCCCCGACCCGCCACCAGAGTGACCTCATCTGGTAGATTGGTCTATACCACATGTAACCATCTTGAGAACGGCAGGCCCAGCGTGGAAGTTGTCATCGTGCCGGACGCCGCCACGGGCGGCGAACTCATCGCGGAGGCCATGGCCGCCCTGCTGCGCCGCAAGCCCGACGCCCTGCTCGGCGTGGCGACCGGCTCCACCCCGCTGCCGGTCTACCAGGCGCTCGCCGCCAAGGTGCGGTCCGGCGCCGTGGACGCCTCCAGCGCCCGGGTCTGCCAGCTCGACGAGTACGTCGGCCTGCCGGCCGGCCACCCGGAGTCGTACCGCTCGGTGGTGCTGCGCGAGGTGGTCGATCCGCTCGGCCTGTCGCCGAAGTCGTTCATGGGTCCCGACGGTGCCGCCACCGACGTGCGGGCCGCCTGCGCGGCATACGACGAGGCGCTCACGGCCGCGGGCGGGGTCGACCTCCAGCTGCTCGGCATCGGCACCGACGGGCACATCGGGTTCAACGAGCCCTGCTCCTCGCTCGCCTCCCGCACCCGGATCAAGACCCTCACCGAGCAGACCCGGGTGGACAACGCCCGCTTCTTCGACGGTGACATCGAGCAGGTGCCGCAGCATGTGATCACCCAGGGCATAGGCACCATCCTGGAGGCGCGGCACCTGGTGCTCCTGGCCACCGGCGAGGGCAAGGCGGAGGCCGTCGCGCAGACCGTGGAGGGCCCGGTCGCCGCCGTGGTGCCCGCCTCGGCGCTCCAGCTCCACCCGCACGCGACGGTCGTGGTCGACGAGGCCGCCGCGTCCAAGCTGAAGCTGGCGCCGTACTTCCGCGCCACCTACGCCGCCAAGCCGGACTGGCAGGGGCTGTAACCGGCGGTTCCCCGAACCCGGCACGACGTGGCACGACGTGGCACGCCGTAGCACTGCGTAGCACTGCGTAGCACTGCGTAGCCCGCTCCCGTAGCACCAGGTGCCACGCCGCGGCACCTGGTGGCCGGCTCGGCGCACCGCGGCCCGCCCGCGCGCCGCACCCGACGACGAGACGCCGCGGGCTCCTTCCCGGAGCCCGCGGTGTCTGCCGTATCCGTCGCCCGCTGTCGCTACGCCTCGCGGCCGACGATCGCCTCCGCCGCGGCCTCGCCGCAGACCCGGGCGGCGCCGTGCGTGGCGATGTGCAGCGAACCGGCCGGCGGGGCCTGGGGCACGCCCATCTCCACCACGATCGGGTCCGGGCGGGCGGCCAGCAGCCCGGCCAGCGCCTTCGCCATCCACGCGTGCCGGGGCACGTCGCGGACCACGGCCACCACCCTGCGCCCACCGGCCGCGGCGAGCAGTTCGGTGACGTCGCCGGTGCGGTAGGTGCCGGTGCGGGTGCCGGGCAGCAGCCGCTCCAGTTCCGCGGCCACCCCCCACGGGGTCACGTCGCCGACCGCGATGTTCGCCATCGGGGTGAACGCCGCCACGTAGGGCGGGCCGTCCAGCGGGGTGAAGCCCTCGGCGCGGGTGATCCGCAGCGCCCGGCGGGCCGCCTCCAGGCCGATGTCGGAGTCGGGTGCGCTCCCCTCCACCGCACCCGACCGCTGTGCGACCGCCCATGCGGCCAATTCCCTTACCCGGCGGGCCGCGTCGGCCAGCCGCTCGGCCGGCAGCGAGCCGTCCCGCACCGCCGCCACGATCGCGTCGCGCAGGTCCAGCACGGTCTGCTCGTCGCACAGGCCGCCGCCCACGCAGATCGCGTCGCAGCCCGCGGCCAGCGCCATCACGGTGCCGCGCTCGATCCCGTACGTGGCCGCTATCGCCTGCATCTCGATGCCGTCGGTGACCACCAGCCCGTCGTAGCCGAGGCCGCCCTCCTCGCAGGGCGCGCGCAGCAGGCCGTTCAGGACGGCCGGGCTGAGCGTGCCGGGCAACTCCGGGTCGAGCGCGGGCACCAGGATGTGCGCGCTCATCACGACCTTGGCGCCGACCGCGAGCGCGGCCCGGAACGGCACCAGTTCGCGGGCGCGCAGGGTGTCGAGGTCCACGTCGATCCGCGGCATCGCGTGGTGCGAGTCGACGGCGGTGTCGCCGTGGCCGGGGAAGTGCTTGACGCTGGCGGCGACGCCCGCGGACTGCAACCCCTCCACGTAGGCCGCGGTGTTGCGGGCCACCAGTTCGGGGTCGGCGCCGAAGGAGCGCACCCCGATCACCGGGTTGTCCGGGTCGGAGTTGACGTCGGCGGACGGCGCCCAGTTGAAGTTGACGCCGCAGGCGGCAAGTCGGCGGCCGAGTTCGGCGGCGACCGCGCGGGTCAGTTTCAGGTCGTCGACCGCGCCGAGCGCCAGGTTGCCGGGGAACGACGAACCGCCGCGGGCCTCCAGCCGGGTGACGTCGCCGCCCTCCTCGTCGGCGGCGACCAGCACGTCGGGGCGTACCTCCCGCAACTGCGCGGTGAGCGCGGCAAGTTGCGCGGGCGACTCGATGTTGCGGGCGAACAGGCCGACCGAGCCGAGCCCTTCGCCGAGCAGCCGCAGCACCCACGCGGGCGCGGTGGTGCCGGCGAAGCCGGGCTGGAGGACGGCCAGCGCGTCCGCGGTGACGGTGTCCACGTGCGGCCCGGTGGTGCCGTCGAGGTCGTCGGTGTGGGCGATGGCGCTCATCCCTTCACCGCCCCGGCGGTCATACCGGCGACGGCCCTGCGCTGGAGAACCAGGAAGACGATCACCACGGGGATGGTGAACAGGCTGGACGCGGCCATGGTAGCGCCCCAGTCGTCACCGAAGTTGGTCTGGAACTGGGTGATCCACAGCGGCAGGGTCTGGCCGCTCTCCTTGTTGAGGATGAGCACCAGCGGGAACTCGTTCCACGCCGTGATGAAGCCGAACAGCGAGGTGGACATCAGCCCCGGCGCCAGCAGCGGCAGCACCACCCGGACGAACGCCTGGAACCTGGTGCAGCCGTCCATCAGGGCGGACTCCTCCAACTCCTTGGGCACCGCGGCGATGAACCCGCGCAGCGTCCAGATGGAGAACGGCAGCACCATCATCATGTAGAAGAAGGTCAGCGGCACCAGGCTGTTGAGCATGTCCTGGTCGCGGACGATCAGGTAGACGGAGATCGTCATGACCTCCCACGGCGCCATCTGGGCCATCATCACGATCAGGATGAACGCCTTGCGGCCGCGGAAGCGCATCCGCGCCACCGCGAACGCGGCGGCCGTCGCGATCACCAGCGAGAGCAGCACCGAACCGAGGGTCACGGTGAGGCTGTTGCGCACCAGCGTCCAGAAGCCCGCCGCGTGCACGGCCTTGTCGAAGTGCGACATGGTGCCGTGCAGGGGCACGAAGACCGGGGTGGTGGAGATGATGTCGAGGTCCGGCTTGAAGGCCGTCGTCAGCATCCAGTAGACGGGGAAGATGAAGAAGACGAAGAGGATGACCGCGACGACGTTGGGCCACAGCCGTCCGAACGTGGAGCGCCTCACAGCTCGTCCTCCTGCTTCAGCATGATCCGGAAGTAGTAGGACATCAGCACCAGCAGGATGAGGATGGTCAGCACGGAGATCGCCGCGCCGGTGCCGTAGTGCTGGTTGCCGACGCCCTCGACGTAGGCGTAGACCGGCAGCGTCTCGCTCAGGCCCGCGGGGCCGCCGGCGTTCAGCGCGTAGACCTGGGTGAACGCCTTGAACACCCAGATGACCTCAAGGAACGCGGTGCTCAGGAAGAACGGCTTGAGCATCGGGAAGAGCACCGAGGTGAAGGTGCGCCAGGCGCTCGCGCCGTCCATCCGGGCCGCCTCGAAGATCTCCCCGGAGATGGTGGTCAGGCCCGCGTAGAGGTTGAGCGCGACGAACGGGATCGACTGCCAGACGATCATCAGGGTGATGACCGAGAAGGTGGAGAACTGGCCGCCGAACCAGTTGTAGCCGTGCATCGAGTGCCAACCGAGCTTGTCCAGGTACCAGTTGACCACGCCGTAGCGGGTGTCGAAGAGCCACTGGTAGACGGTGGTGCCGGCCACGATCGGCATCGCCCAGGCGAGCACCATCCCGATCGACAGCAACAGCCGCATCCGCTTGCCGAGCCGGTACAGCAGCAGCCCGACCAGGGTGCCGCCGATCATGATCAGCACGACGTCGGCCAGGGTGAAGAAGACCGAGCGCTCGGTGGTGTGCCAGAAGTCGGCGCTGGTCAGCTGCGCCTTGTAGTTGCCGAACCCGGTCCACTGGGTGGTGTGCTGGATCAGCTGGAAGGCGTTGAGGGTCTGGAACGAGATGATCACGTTCCGCACCAGCGGGTAGCCCAGCAGCAGCACGGTGGCCGCCAGCGCGGGCAGGATCAGCAGGTACGGCACCGAGCGGCCGACGACCGCGCCACCGACGGACCACACCTTGCGGGGGCCGGCCTGCGGCTGTCCCGCGGTGCGCGCACCGGCGGGCCCGGGTACGGCCGTTCCCTCGTCGGGGGCCCGTACTTGCGTCCCTTTGTACTGCGCGGCCATGCTGCCCTCTTCCTCGTGCCGTCCGCTGCAATGCGCTGTGCCGGGTCCGGGCGCCCGCCGCTCAGGATGGCGGGCGCCCGGATCCGGACGGGGTGACTACTGCTGGCTGAGCCGCTTGTCGATCTCGGTGTCCGCCTTCTTGGCGGCCGCGCTCGGGGACTGACCCTGGAGCACGCCGGTCATGAAGAGGGTGGTGATCGGGTTGGGCGCGTTCTCGACGCTGCCCCACGCCGGGATCAGCGGGGTGGTACCGCCGTTGGCCGCGGCGGCCGCCGAGACGGTGCCGAACTCGTTGCCGGTCAGGTTGGAGTTGAGGCTCGCCTTGTTCGGGACGACGCCGCCCTCCTTGGCCAGCTCGCCCTCGAACTGGTCGGACATCGCCATCTTCAGGAAGTCCTGGGCCAGTTCGGGGTTCTTGCTGCCCTGGGTGATCGCCAGGTTGGAGCCGCCGACGAAGACGCTGGCGGTCTTGGCCGCCGTCTTGCCCGGGAAGGCGAAGTAGCCGATCTGGTCCTTCAGCGCCGCGTTCTTGGTGATGGCGCCGGATCCCTCCCAGCCCAGGCCGAGGAACGCGCCGACGTCACCCTTGGCGAACACGTCGGACTGCTGCGGGGTGGCCTCGTCCTTGTCCTTGGGCGCGGTGCCGTAGGAGTTCAGCTTCTTGTAGAGGTTGATCGCCGAGGCGGCCTGGGGGGTGTCCAGGTTGCCGGTGTACTTGTCGCCGTCCTTCTTGACCAGGTCGGCGCCGGCGTCGAGCAGGAAGCCGTCGAAGCCGTACCAGTCCTGTCCGGGCAGGTAGAAGGCGTCCTTGGTGCCCTTGGCCTTGATCTTGTCCAGGTCGCTGAAGAGCTCGTCCTGGGTCTTCGGCGGCGTGGTGATGCCGGCCGCGGACCAGATCTTCTTGTTGTAGACGACGACCCGGCTGGCGAAGTACCACGGGGCGGCGAACTGCTTGCCGTTGTAGACCGCGGAGCCGTTGAGCGCCGGCACCCAGTCGTTGCCGCCGATGTCGGCCTTGACGCTGGTGAGATCCTTGAGGCCACCGGTCGCCGCGTAGTACGGGGTCTGGGTGTTGCCGACCTCGATGACGTCCGGCGGGGTGCTCTCCGACAGCGCGGTGGTGAGCTTCTGCTGGATGCCGTCCCACGGTTGGACGGTGACCTTCAGCTTCGCACCGGGGTACTGCTTCTCGAACGCGGCGGTGATGTCCTTGGTCCACCCGGGCGGGTTGGAGCCGCTCATCAACCATACGTTGAGCGTCTTGCCCTTGAAATCGGCCGGTCCGGCAGAACTTCCCTTGCCCGAGTCGGACTTGTCGCTGCTGCCGCCACAGGCCGCGACACCTGTCAGTACTGCCGCGACACCGATCGCTGCGATGAGCTTGCGCCTCATGCCACCCTCCTCAAGGATGCCCGAAACTCCCCCCACCGCCCGAAATGTCGGCCGCCACACATGCGTCGCGACCGCGTCCTGCTCGTGGGTCTGGGATTGGTCGTTAATGGTTTAGACCAGTACCCGGGAGCTTGGCCTAGACCTTTAGGGGTGTCAAGGGTGTATAAGAACACCCGTCGGACCTGTTATCGGACCGACACCTGAAGGGCATCAGCCACCCGCCGCCTCCCCCCGGCAGGGGAGCCCGTGCCACCATGTGACCGCGATCAACGGAGGAGCCGGTGACGGCAGTACGACGGCAGTCGGGAGTACACGGCATGGACAGTGACACGGGCAGCAGCGCGGAGCCCACGGGGAACGGCACCGCGGGCCGCACCGCCCGTGTGCCTAAGTACTACCGGCTCAAGCGCCATCTCCTGGACATCACCCAGACCATGCCGCCCGGTACCCCGGTACCACCGGAACGCACCCTGGCCACCGAGTTCGACACCTCCCGCACCACCGTGCGCCAGGCGCTCCAGGAGCTGGTGGTCGAGGGCCGGCTGGAGCGCATCCAGGGCAAGGGCACCTTCGTGGCGAAGCCGAAGGTCTCCCAGGCGCTGCAACTCACCTCCTACACCGAGGACATGCGCGCCCAGGGCCTGGAGCCCACCTCGCAGCTGCTGGACATCGGCTACATCACCGCCGACGACCGGCTGGCCGGACTGCTGGACATGAAGGCCGGCGGCCGGGTGCTGCGGATCGAACGGCTGCGGCTGGCCAACAGCGAGCCGATGGCGATCGAGACCACCCACCTGTCCGCCAAGCGCTTCCCCGCGCTGCGCCGCAGCCTGGCGAAGTACACCTCGCTCTACACCGCGCTCGCCGAGGTCTACGACGTGCGGCTGGCCAAGGCCGAGGAGACCATCGAGACCTCGCTGGCCACCCCGCGCGAGGCCGGGCTGCTGAGCACCGACGTCGGCCTGCCGATGCTGATGCTCTCCCGGCACTCCGTGGACACCACGGGGGAACCGGTGGAGTGGGTGCGGTCGGTCTACCGCGGCGACCGGTACAAGTTCGTCGCGCGCCTCAACCGCCCGACGGACTGAGCCCCGCTCAACCGAGCCCCGCCCGACCGGGCCCCGCCCGACCGAAGCAAACCGAGCCCTGGCGAACCGGGCCCGGCGGACCAAGCCCTACGGGGCCGGCCGCCGGGCCATTTCGGCGTTCGCTCGTAAGGCTGATATCCGCACAGGTAGTGACGCCCGTCACTTCCCTCCCTTAGATTCCTGCGCACCGCATTGATCGCTCTAGGGGACGGGAGCACCAACTGTGCCGACTGCGCCGACACAAGTACCCCAGCCGCGCCGACCGGCGGACGGACCACGGCCGGCGGTCACGCCCGCGCGGGTCGCCGCCGGAATCTGCCTGCTCATTCCGCTCGTCAGCACGCTCTGGGTCAGCTCCTATTCACGGCTGACCCCGACCTTCATCGGCATGCCGTTCTTCTACTGGTACCAGCTCGCCTGGGTGCCGGCCTCGGCGGTGCTCACCTACTCCGCCTACGTGCTGGTCCGGCGGGACGCGCGCAGCCGCAAGGGGGGTGCGGCCAAGTGAAGAACCACGTCGACGGGGTCGCGCTCGGCATCCTCGTCTTCTTCTTCGTCGCCGTCACGGCGCTGGGCTTCATGGCCGCCCGCTGGCGCCGCGCGGACAACGCGCTGCACCTGGACGAATGGGGGCTGGGCGGCCGCAGTTTCGGCACCTGGGTGACCTGGTTCCTGCTCGGCGGCGACCTGTACACCGCGTACACCTTCATCGCCGTACCGGCCGCGATCTACGGCGCCGGCGCGTCGGGCTTCTTCGCCGTGCCCTACACGATCATCGCCTACCCGCTTGTCTTCCTCTTCCTGCCCCGGCTGTGGTCGGTCTCGCGCAAGCACGGCTACGTGACCTCCTCGGACTTCATCCGCGGCCGGTTCGGCTCCAAGAGCCTGTCGGTGGCCGTCGCGCTCACCGGCATCGTGGCCACCATGCCGTACATCGCGCTCCAACTCGTCGGCATCCAGGCGGTGCTGGACGTGGTCGGGGTCGGCGGCAGCGACTCGACCAACTGGTTCGTCAAGGACCTGCCGCTGCTGATCGCCTTCGGCGTGCTCGCCGCCTACACCTACTCCTCCGGACTGCGGGCGCCCGCGCTGATCGCCTTCGTCAAGGATGCCCTGATCTACATCGTGATCGCGGTGGCGATCATCTACATCCCGTACAAGCTCGGCGGGTTCGGCGACATCTTCCACAAGGCGGGCGCCGCGTACGCGGTGAAGAACCCCACCACCCACAAGCCGCACGGCTCGCTGACGGTCGCGCCACAGGCGCAATGGGCCTACGCCACACTCGCGTTGGGCTCCGCGATGGCGCTGTTCCTCTACCCGCACTCGGTGACCGCGGTGCTCTCCGCCAAGAGCCGCACCGTCATCCAGCGCAACACCGCGATCCTGCCGCTGTACTCGCTGATGCTCGGACTGCTGGCGATGCTCGGCTTCATGGCGGTCGCCGACGGCGTCGGCAAGAACGTCAAGGGCTACAACGCCCAACTCGCCATCCCCCAGCTCTTCGAGAACGTCTTCCCGAGCTGGTTCGCCGGAGTCGCCTTCGCCGCGATCGCGATCGGCGCGCTGGTGCCCGCGGCGATCATGTCCATCGCCGCCGCGAACCTCTTCACCCGCAACATCTACAAGGACCTGATCCGCCCGAACGCCTCGCCCGAGGAGGAGACCCGCGTCGCCAAGCTGGCCTCGCTGGTGGTGAAGGTCGGCGCCCTCGTCTTCGTGCTGTCGATGGACAAGACCGTGGCGATCAACTTCCAACTGCTGGGCGGGATCTGGATCCTGCAAACCGTCCCCGCGATCGTCGGCGGGCTGTTCACCCGGTGGTTCCACCGCTGGGCGCTGCTGGCCGGCTGGGCCGCGGGCATGGCCTACGGCACCTGGAAGGCGTACCACCAGTCCACCCCGACCCAGCCGCACTTCGGCGGGAACTCCGACACGATTCCGTGGATCGGCAAGCTCGGGTACATCGGGCTCACCGCGTTCGTGCTCAACGTGGTCGTCGCGGTGGCGCTCACGCTGGTGTTGCGTGCGGTGAAGGCGCCGGCGGGTACCGATGAGACGGTCCTGTCGGACTACTCGGCGGAACCGGGCGAGCCCGGGGGGCCGGGGGTGCCCCTGACCCCCGAGCCTGCCCCGTCCGCGTAGTCGCGGGACCTTCCGCCGCTGGTGGGCCGGTCGCGCCGTTCCTCCCCCAGAAATGTGGCCCTCCTTTCGCGGAGGCGCCGCACATTCCAAGGGGAACCGCGCGACCAGCAGGCCACCGGCGGCCGGTCCTACGCCAAGGGGCTCGGCGAGCGGAACGTGCGGCGGTACGCCTGGGGGGTGGTTCCGGTCCAGCGGACGAAGTGGTGGCGCATGGTGGCCGCGTTGCCGAACCCCGCACGGACCGCGACGGAGTCGACCGTGGCGTCGGTGCCCTCCAGCAACTCCCGGGCGAGCAGGACGCGTTGCCCGAGCAGCCAGCGGTAGGGCGTGGTCCCGGTCTCCTGCTGGAAGCGCCTCGCGAAGGTGCGGGGCGACATGTGGGCGCGCAGCGCCAGCTCCTCGACGGTCACCTCGCGGTCGAGGTGCCGCTCCATCCAGGAGAGCACCCCGGTGACGGTGTCGCTCTGCGCCCGGGGCAGCGGCCGGTGCACGAACTGCGCCTGCCCGCCCTCGCGGTGCGGGGGGACCACCATGCGCCGGGCGATGCCGTTCGCGACCGTGCTGCCCTGCTCCTTGCGGACGAGGTGCAGGCACGCGTCGATCCCCGCCGCGGTGCCGGCCGAGGTGACCACGCCGTCGTCGTCGACGTAGAGCATGTCGGCCTCGACCTCGGCCTTCGGGTGGCGCCGCGCGAGCCGCTCCGCGTGCCGCCAGTGCGCCGCGCACCGCCGCCCGTCGAGCAGCCCGGCCGCGCCGAGCACGAACACCCCCGAACACACGCTGAGTACGGTCGCGCCGCGCTCGACCGCGCGGTTCAGCGCGTCGAGCATCGGCTGCGGGAACGTACGGATGTTGTACGAGTCGCCGGCCGGCACCGCGATCAGGTCGGCCTCGTCCAGCCGGTCCAGGCCCTCCGCCACCACCAGCTCGAACCCGGCGTGCGTCCCGACCCGCGGGCTCTCCGCCGAGACCACCGCGAAGTCGTAGACCGGCAAACCGTCTTCGCTGCGGTCCAGCCCGAAGACCTCGCAGACCACGCCGAGTTCGAAGGGGTGCACCCCGTCCAGGACCACCGTCGCCACGTTGCGCAACATGCCGCCCAGCCTGCCACGTGGCAGCATGTTTCGGTAGTACGGCAGTCCTGCCACTGTTCGACCGTAAGCGGCGCGAGCACGATTGACCCATGACCGTACTCCTCGACATCGCCGCTCTCCTCGCCCTCCTGCTGACCCTCACCTTCGTCCCCGTCCTCGGTCTGCGCCACGAGGCCAAGATCACCCGCGAACTGCGGGAGGCCGACCGCGAGCGCGCCCGACTCTGAGACCTCCGCAGGGCCCGAACCGGGCCCGCGCCACCCCTGGGACACGCCCGGCCACGCCCGCCCGACCGGGGCCCGCC
>NZ_JACEGK010000017.1:0-29809 GCF_056859195.1 Streptomyces sp. NH27 | reverse complement strand
CCCCAGCAGGGCGTCGGCGTGCGGCGTGCCGCCGTACGCGTAGTGCGGGGAGGCGGGGACGGGGCGCTCGCCGGGGAGGATCGGGCGGTGACCCGCGTCCTTCCGGGTGATCAGGCGCACCGCGGCCCCTGCCGAGCGGCGGCGCGCGGCGAGTTGCGCGGCGAAGGGCAGGGAGGGCCACATCGCGTCGTCGCCGCCTGCGACGAGGAGCACGTCGGCCCGCGCGCGCTCCACCGGGATGTCGGCCGCCGGAAGCAGGTGCCGATACGTACGCTCGCTGAGTTCGTACCAGCCCCTGACCGCGACGGGGCCCGAACTCGCCTCGGGGCGCGCCCAGTTGTCGTCCATCGGGACGAACGGCAGCGAGCGCCCCCGCCAGGTCCAGGACGAGCGGTACGGCTGCTGCCGACCGTCCGCGCCGGGACCGACGTTGCACCAGACCCGCGAGGTCGGCGACAGTGCGACGACCACGTCCACCCGGGGTTCGTGTACGGCGGTGAGCAGCGCCGCCTCGGCGCCCTTGGACAGGCCCAGGACACCGATGCGCCGCGCGCCGCCGGCCCGGAGCAGGCCGACGGCCGCGGTGAACGTCTCCAGCGGGACCTCGCAGATGCCCGGCGGCTGCCCCGGACCGCCGAACCAGCGGAACGCCAGGGCCTGCATGCCCTGCCGGGCGAGGACGCGGGCCCGCTCCCGCTGGACACGCCCGCCGGAACCGCCCAGCACCACGACACCGACCTCGCTGCCGCCGCGCGGGCCGACCAGCACACCCTCGTACGGATCGGTCAGCTCCCGCTCGTCGATGTCCACGCGCGGGCGACCCGCGTCCCGGCTCACGCCTCGGCGGTGGTGGCCAGGCGGCGGATCACCCGGGCCGGGCTGCCCACCGCCAGCACGCCGGAGGGGAGGTCCTTGGTGACGACGGAGCCGGCGCCGACCACGGTGTTCGCGCCGATGGTGACGCCGGGGCAGACGATCACGCCGCCGCCGAGCCAGACGTTGTCGCCGATGGTGATCGGCAGCGCCTTCTCCCATCCGGCGCGGCGCCGCTCGGTGTCCAACTCATGTGTGGGCGTGAGCAGTTGGACGTTGGGGCCGATCTGCACGTCGGCGCCGACAGTGATCGGGGCCGCGTCGAGGAAGACCGCGTTGAAGTTGACGAAGGTACGCGCCCCGATGGTGATGTAGCTGCCGTAGTCGCACTGGAACGGCGGGCGGATGCCCACCCCTTCGCCGACGGAACCGAGCATCTCGCGCAGCGCCTCCTGCCGCTGCTCGGGGTCGGTCGCCGTGTTGAACACCCGGCACAGCTCCTCGCGCCGCCGCGTGTCCGCGCCCAACTCCTCGTCGTCGGCGATGTACCACTCGCCCGCCAGCATCAGCTTCTTGTTCTCACCCATGGCCCCAAGTCTGCCCGCACCCGGCCCCGGCGATCCACGGGCGGGGGACACCCGGCTGCGGCCGAATGGAGCAGACCGGTCAGGCATCGAGAAGCGATTGTCAGTGGCCGCACATAGGTTCTGATCATGACTTCCATCGAATCCGTAATCATCGAGGCGGAGGACCCCGCCGCCGCCGAGAAGTTCTACGCCACCGCCTTCGGTCTGGGCGACCGCGTCCGCGTACGGGCCGCCGAGGCGCCTACGAGCGGCTTCCGGGGGTTCACGCTGTCGCTCACGGTGGCGCGGCCGGCCACCGTGAACGGTTTCCTCGACGCCGCGATCGACGCCGGCGCCACGGCGGTGAAGCCGGCCGCCAAGTCGTTCTGGGGCTACGCCGGTGTCGTGCGGGCCCCCGACGGGTCGCTGTGGAAGGTGGCGACCTCGGAGAAGAAGGACAAGGGCCCGGCCACCCGCGATGTCGACCAGTTCGTGCTCCTGCTGGGCGTCGAGGACATGGCGGCGACCAAGGCGTTCTACGTCGAGCACGGCCTGACCGTCGGCAAGAGCTACGGCCGCAAGTACGTCGAGTTCGCGGCGCCGTCGAGCCCGGTCAAGCTGGCGCTGTACGCCCGCCGCGGCCTCGCCAAGGACGCCGGTGTCGCCCCCGACGGCACCGGATCGCACCGCCTCGCCGTCGTCGGCGGCGACCGCGGCACCTTCACCGACCCCGAAGGCTTCGCCTGGGAGCAGGCCGGCTCGCACTGAAGCGGCAGGCCGGACCGGGTCGGCCACCCGGAGCGCTCCACGTATTCGGGGACAAGCGCCGCCGAAGCGGGGGTACGGCGTACGACTCCCCGACCGTCGTAGCCCGGCCCCGCTCAGCACACGCGTCCGGGCCGGGCACCGCGCAGCAGGGAGATCAGAGGTCGTCGACCGCCGAGGGGGCGGCGTCCGCTCAGGCGTCCTGAAGCTGCTCGACCTCGACGTGCTTCGGGTAGAACGCCACGTGCCCGGCGATCGCGCCGACCGCGTCGTACGGCTCGCGGTAGGTCCACACGGCGTCGGCGATCGCGCCGTCGCCGGTGACCAGCGAGTAGTACGACGCGTCGCCCTTGTACGGGCAGTACGTGCTGCTGTCGGTGGGCGTCAGCGCGTCCGCGGCCACGTCGGCGAGCGGGATGTACTGGACTGCGGGGTAGTCGGCCTCCTGGAGGGTGAGGGCATCGGTGGTGTCGGCGACGACCTTGCCGCCGGCGCGCACCACGACACGGGCTGCGGTCGGCTCGATGGTGATGGGGTGATCGGGGCCGGGCGTCTTGACGGGGCGTGCCATGAGGACTCCAGAACTCCAGACGGGTGGGCCGGTCTTCTCCTACGTGACAACCCCGGGCGGTCAGCCGCCATTCCCGCCGAACCCGGACAGCCGGCGCTGCACCTGGAGCAGGTACGCCCGGCGGTTGAGCGGGTTGTGGTCGGTGCGCGGCCGCTCGGGCACCCGGCCGGTGACCGGCTGGTAGTGGTGGAAGGCGCTCTCCAGGGCCCCTTCGCCGCGGGTCAGAGTGGGCAGTTGCTGCTCCAGGTCGTGCACCCGGGCGGCGGGGATGTCGCCCTCCAGCTCGTATCCGCCGTCGCGCGCGGCCGGGGTACGGGGCAGGGCGCCGAGCCGGGCGAGCGCGGGCAGCATCGTGCCCAGGGCGTCGGCGGGCAGGTCGAGCCGGAAGCGGTGCATCGGCTCGTGCACGGTGGTGCCCGCCTGCCGCAGCGCCGCCATCAGCACCAGCGGGGTCAGCCCGCGGAAGTCCGCGCCGGTGCTGGACATGCTCTTGTCGAACGTGGCGTGGGCGTGGCTCTGCCGCGGGCTGTAGCCGGAGTGCGTCATGGTGACCACGCAGTCGGTGACCCGCCAGCCGTGCAGCCCCTGCTCCAGCGTCTGGCGCACGGTGTCCTCGACCGCGGCGAAGAACGCGTACGGCATCGCGCCCAGCTCCACCCCGAGCTGGAACCGGACCCCGCTGCCGACCGGTGCGGGTTCGACCCGCAGGCCGACCGTGGCCAGGAACGGGTTGCCGTCCTTCGCGTTGTACTCGACGGCGGCGCCGGTGCCGACCGGGCGTTCGATGTGGATGGTGGTGGTCTGCCGGAAGTCGACGGCGAGCCCGAACTCGTCGGCCAACGTGACCTGGATGACCTCCTTTTGTACCTCGCCGTAGAGCGACACCGCGATCTCCTGGCGCTGTTCGTCCCGACGCAGGTTGATCAACGGGTCCTGCTCGGCGAGTTGGGACAGCGCGGCGTGCAGCGCGCCGCGCTCGGCGGAGTGCCGGGCGGTGACGACGGTCTCCAGGGACGGCGGCGAGAAGTGGCGGTGCTCCTCGGGTCCGGCGGGCGGCGCGCCGACGGTGTCACCGATCCGTACGTCGCCCAGGCCCCAGACCCGGGCGATCCGGCCGGCCGGGACGCCGTCCCGCCGGGTGTCGGTGCCCGCGTCGAAGACGCTGATCGCGGTGACCTTGCCCTCACCGACCTGGCTGCCGCCACGGTGCACCGGCAGCCGGTCGCGAGTGCGTACGGTGCCGGCGGCCACCCGTACGTAGGCGATCCGCTCGCCGGCCGGGCCGCGTTCCATCTTGAAGACGGTGCCGGCCGCCGGCGCGTCCGGGTCGGGGCGCCGGGCGGGCAGCAGTTCGGCGATGCCGGCGATCAGCGCGTCGGTGCCGGCGCCGGTGACGGCGGAGCCCGCGTACACCGGGTGCACGTCGGCGGCGGCGGTCTGCTCGGCGAGCGCGGCACGCAGCCGAGCGTGGTCGACAGCCGCCTCGTCGTGGACGTAGGCCGCGAGCAGCCGGTCGTCGCGGCGGGCCAGCAGGTCGGCCAGCCGGGCGTCGAAGCGGGGGTCGGCCGCGGTGTACGGCAGCGCGGCGGCCCGCCGCGTGCCCTGGTCGCGGGCAGCGGCCATCGGGACGATGTCGGGGGTGAGGCGGTGTGCGACGGCGTCGAGGGTCCGGTCGAGGTCGGCGCCGCGCCGGTCGAGCTTGTTGACGAAGATCAGCGTGGGGATGCGCAGCCGGCGCAGGGTGCGCATCAGGATGCGGGTCTGCGGCTGGACGCCCTCGACCGCGGAGACCACCAGCACGGCCCCGTCGAGCACGCCGAGCACCCGCTCCACCTCGGCGATGAAGTCGGGGTGGCCGGGGGTGTCGATCAGGTTGACGTCGGTGCCGCCGAGCGCGCCGGGCAGCGTGAACGACACCACGGCCGACTTGATGGTGATGCCGCGCTGTTTCTCCAGCGCGAGGGAGTCCGTGGTGGTGCTGCCCTGGTCGACGCTGCCGATCTCGTCGATGACACCGGCGGCGTACAGCAGCCGTTCGGTCAGGCTGGTCTTACCGGCGTCGATGTGCGCCAGGATGCCGAGGTTGAGCGATTGCACGAAGCGTCATGTCCTCAAGTTCGGGGATGTTTCCTGCCTGAGCGGGCATGACGGAACCGCGCATGATCATTACTCCTCGGGTCGGTGCCAGGTTTCTGTTACCGGCCGATCACAGCAGAGCCGCCCGGCGGCGGCAACGGGTTTTCGCGGCGTCGCGGGCCCCCGTCCGCGGCGCGGCTCACCGACCCGTACCGCTCCCGCCGCCGGCACCGCCCAGCAGCCCAGCGGCGCAGCGGCGACGTCCTCCGCTCGGACGGCGCCCTGCGCCCGGCCCGCCTTCCGCCCGCTTTACAGGGTCGGCGTCAATGGCCCGTAAAAGATCCATTACGGTCACGGAGCCCGCGGACGCAGGTCCCGCCTGCGGCGGGCGGTTCCGGGGGTGCGCCGGGTGGGCGGACAATGGACACATGAGCGAGATGCCCGAGCCGGCCGGTGCCGGCACGCTGAGCGGTGCCGCGTTCTTCCGGCCCGTGCGGGCCGGCAACGCTTTTGAGGAGACGGTCGAGCGGCTGCTCCAGGTGATCAAGCTCGGGGTGGTCGCACACGGAGAACGGCTGCCCCCGCAAAGGGAGTTGGCCGAGCGCTTCAATATCAGCCGGGTGACGCTGCGGGAGGCGCTGGGCTCGCTGGAGCAGGCCGGTTACGTGGAATCGCGGCGTGGCCGTACCGGCGGGACCTTCGTACTGCACCGGGCCGGCGCCCAGGACGGCGGCCCGTTGGGACGGATGGCCGAGCGCGCGCCGGACGAGTTGGAGGACACGCTCGCCTACCGCCGGGCGCTGGAGATCGGCGCGGCGGAGCTCGCCGCGAGCCGCACGCTCAGCCCCGAGGAGCGCCGCCACCTCGACAACCGGCTGCGGGACACGCAGAGTTGCGACGCGGTCGACTACCGGCAGATGGACTCGCGGTTCCACCTGGCGATCGCCGAGCTGAGCGGTTCACGGTCACTGGCGGCGAGCATCGCCGACACCCGGATGCGGCTCAACGACCTGCTCAACGCGATCCCGCTGCTGGAGCGGAACATCGAGCACTCCCAGGCGCAGCACGCCCGGATCGTGGCGGCGATCCTCGGCGGCGACCCGGCCACGGCCCGCCGGGCGGCCGAGGAACACCTCGCCGCCACCGCGTCGCTGCTGCGCGGCTTCCTCGGCTGAGCGCGCGGCGCGAAGTCGCCGTACCCACGCGAGGCCGCATCGCCGTACACAGCAGAGCCGCCGCACCCACGCGAAGCCGCACCGCCGTACGCGCGCGTGCGCCGCCGCCGTACCCACCCGCGGGACACGGCACCGTACCCCCGCGAGGCCGCATCGCCGTACCCACGTCGGCGTCGCACGCGCTCACCCGCAGGCCCCTGCGCCGTGCGCACCCGCACCCCCCGGCGCGTTCTGGTCGTTCAATACCCGTCACGTACAAGGCTCTTGACGGCGCACTTGGCGAAGTGAGACCGTCTCCCACCTAATGGACCAGCTTCATTCCATTAACCAGCTCGGGAGATGCCCCGGCCGCACCCGCGGTGCTCCGACCACGCCAACCTCCCCAGAAGGCGCCCATGTCTGCTCCCCGCCCAACAGACGACACCGCCGACAACCCGCCGGACCCGGTCTCCCCCACCACCGGTGCCGCCGACACCCCCAAAGTCCCTGACGCCGCCACCCGCACCTCCGACGAGCAGCGGCTGCTCGAACTCGGCTACGTCCAGGAGTTGGCCCGCTCCATGTCGGGCTTCTCCAACTTCGCCGTCTCCTTCTCCATCGTCTCGATCCTCTCCGGCTGCCTCACCCTCTACGGCTTCGGCATGAACACCGGCGGGCCCGCGCTCATCACCTGGGGCTGGCCGGTCGTCGGGCTGATGACGCTGTGCGTGGGCCTGTCCATGGCCGAGATCTGCTCCAGCTACCCGACCGCCGGCGGCCTGTACTACTGGGCGGCGAATCTGGCCCCCTCCAGGGCGCCGGCTTGGAGCTGGTTCACCGGCTGGTTCAACTTCCTCGGCCAGGTCGCCGTCACCGCGGGCATCGACTACGGCGCCGCCACCTTCCTCAACGCCCTGCTGGACCTCCAGTTCGGCCTGTCGGCGACGCCCGCCCACACCATGGAGATCTTCGCGGTGATCCTCCTGGCGCACGGCCTGCTCAACACCCTGGGCGTGCGGCTGGTCGCGCTCTTCAACGACGTCAGCGTCTGGTGGCACCTGCTCGGCGTGCTGGTCATCGTCGGCGTGCTGGTGTTCGTGCCCGACCACCACTCCTCCGCGTCGTTCGTCTTCGGCAGGTTCGTCAACGACACCGGCTTCCACAACCCGTTCTACGTCGCGATGCTCGGCCTGCTGCTGGCGCAGTACACCCTCACCGGCTACGACGCCTCCGCGCACATGACCGAGGAGACGCACGACGCCGCCCGCTCCGGGCCGCGCGGCATCGTCAACGCGATCGTGGTCTCGCTGGTCGCCGGCTGGATCCTGCTGCTCGGCCTCACCTTCGCCATCCAGAACTACGACGGCGAGCGGACCAGCAGCAGCGGGGTGCCGCCGGCCCAGATCTTCATCGACGCCATCGGGCACACCGGCGCCAAGCTCCTGCTGCTGATCGTGATCGGCGCCCAGTTCTTCTGCGGGATGGCCTCGGTCACCGCCAACTCCCGGATGATCTACGCGTTCTCGCGGGACGGGGCGCTGCCCGGGTCGCGGCTGTGGCACCGGATCAACCCGCGCACCCAGACGCCGACCAGCGCCGTGTGGCTGGCCGCGGGCGGCGCCTTCCTGCTCGGCCTGCCGGCGCTGTGGAACTCCACCGCCTACGCCGCCGTCACCTCCGTCTCGGTGATCGGCCTCTACATCGCCTACGTCATCCCGGTGTATCTCAGACTCCGGCAGGGCGACACGTTCGCACGCGGACCGTGGCATCTGGGGCGCTGGAGCCGGCTGATCGGTACCGTGGCGGTGGGCTGGACCGGGCTGATCACGGTGCTGTTCATGCTCCCCACCGTCAGCCCGATCACCGCCCTCAGCTTCAACTACACCCCGGTCGCGGTGGCCGTCGTGCTGGGCTTCGCGGGGGTGTGGTGGCTGGTCTCGGCCCGGCGCTGGTTCACCGGCCCCCGGGTGCAGAGCAGCCTCCAGGAGTCCGACCTCGGCGCAAGCGATCTGGAGACCAGTTGAGCAGCAGCCGCCTCACCTTCGACGAACTGCGCGAGCGCATCGCGGTCGGCGCGGTCGACACCGTCGTCCTGGCGATGACCGACATGCAAGGCCGCCTCCAGGGCAAGCGGGTGGCGGCCGACTTCTTCCTTTCCGACGTGGTGCCGAACGCGGCCGACGGCTGCGGCTACCTGCTGGCCGTCGACGTCGACATGAACACCGTCGACGGCTACGACATCTCCTCCTGGGAGGCCGGCTACGGCGACCTCGTGCTCGCGCCGGACCTCGCCACCCTGCGGATGGTGCCCTGGCATCCGGCGACCGCGATGGTGCAGTGCGACGTCACCCACCACGACGGCACCGCGGTCGGCGTCTCCCCCCGGCAGGTCCTGCGTCGCCAACTCGACCGCCTCGCCGAGCGCGGCTGGTACGCCTACGCGGGCACGGAGCTGGAGTTCATCGCCTTCCGCGACACCTACGAGCAGGCATGGCAGCAGGACTACCACCGGCTGACCCCGGTCAACCAGTACAACGTCGACTACTCCATCCTCGGCACCTCCCGGATCGAGCCGCTGCTGCGCCGGATCCGCAACGGGATGGCCGGCGCGGGCCTGACCGTGGAGTCCGCAAAGGGCGAGTGCAACCCCGGACAGCACGAGATCGCCTTCAAGTACGGCCCCGCGCTTGCCACTTGTGACGACCACACGGTGTACAAGACCGGCGCGAAGGAGATCGCCGCGCAGGACGGCGTAAGCCTCACCTTCATGGCCAAGTACGACGAGCGGGAGGGCAACTCCTGCCATATCCACCTGAGTCTGCGCGACGACGCGGGCCGGCCGGTGATGGCGGGCGACCGCCCGCACGGCTTCTCGACGGTGATGGAGCACTTCCTGGCCGGTCAACTCGCCTGCCTGGCCGACTTCGCGCTGCTGCTCGCCCCGAACGTCAACTCCTACAAGCGCTACGTCGAGGGCAGCTTCGCGCCCACCGCGATCGCCTGGGGCCGCGACAACCGCACCTGCGCGCTGCGGGTGGTCGGCCACGGACCGTCGCTGCGGTTCGAGAACCGGGTGCCGGGCGGCGACGTCAACCCGTATCTGGCGGTGGCCGCGCTCGTCGCCGCCGGGCTGTACGGCGTCGAGCACGAGCTGCCGCTGGAACCGGAGTTCACCGGCAACGCCTACGCGTCCCAGGCCCCCCGGGTCCCGGCCACCCTGCGCGACGCGGTCGACGCCTTCGAGCGCAGCGACCCCGCCGCGTCGGCCTTCGGCGCGGACGTGGTCCGCCACTACGCACACGCCGGCCGCACCGAACTGGCCGCCTACGACCGGGCGGTGACCGACTGGGAACGGCGCCGCGGATTCGAGCGGCTGTGACGCGCCGCCCGCTGGTCGGCATCACCAGCTACCTGGACGAGGCCGCCTGGGGCGTCTGGCGGCAGCCCGCCGCCCTCCTCCCGCACACCTACGTCGAGGCCGTCACCCGCGCGGGCGCCACCGCGGTCGTACTGCCGCCGCAGGCCGACGGGGCCGGCGACGTGCTCGGCCGGCTCGACGGGCTGCTGCTCGCGGGCGGGCCCGACGTGGACCCGGCGCGGTACGGCGCGCCGGCGCACCCGCGCACGGGACGGCCCCACGAGGCCCGCGACGCCTGGGAGTTCGGCCTGCTGTCCGGCGCGCTCGACCGGGCCCTGCCGGTGCTCGCGGTGTGCCGCGGGATGCAGGTGCTCAACGTCGCCCTCGGCGGCACGCTGGTCCAGCACCTGCCGGACCGGGTCGGCGACAGCGCCCACCAGCCGGCCCCCGCGACGTTCGGGCGGCGGACCGTACGGACCAGGCCGGGCAGCTTCCTGCACGGCGCCCTCGGCGACTCCGCGGTGGTGTCCTGCTACCACCACCAGGCGGTCGGCGCCCTCGGGACGGGGCTGCTGCCCACCGCCTGGAGCGAGGACGAGACCGTCGAGGCGCTCGAACTGCCCGGCCCCGGCTTCGTCGTCGGCGTCCAGTGGCACCCGGAGGCGGGCGCGGCCGATCCGCGCCTTTTCAACGCATACGTGGCGGCGGTCCGGGGAAGCATGCGGTGAGCACGGCGCCCCCGGCCGCCCGCACGGCGAACCGTATCGACCGCACCGCCGACCGGACCGGACCGGACCGGACCGCCGACCGTACCCGTCGCACCGCCGGCACAGCGCGCGCCCGCGCCCGCGGCGCGAACCGTACCGATCGCTCCCAGGACAGGGTGGACACCTGATGCCCCAACCGCACACCTCCGCGCCGGACTCGGCTGCCCAGCCGTGGCCGGTGGTGAACCCGGCCACGGAGGAGACCATCACCACCGTGCCGATGGCCGACCTGGCCGGGACGGACGCGGTGATCGCCCGCAGCCGCGCCGCGTTCGCGACGTGGCGCCGGGTGGCCCCGGCCGACCGGGCCCGGCTGCTGCGCGCGTTCGCCGCCGCCGTGGACGCCGACCGCGCGCACCTGGCCGACCTGGAGGTCGCCAACTCCGGCCACACGCTGGGCAATGCGCAGTGGGAGGCGGCCAACGTCCGCGACGTGATCGAGTACTACGCCGCCGCGCCCGAACGCCAGTCCGGCCGCCAGATCCCGGTGGCCGGGGGCCTGGACGTCACCTTCCACGAGCCGCTCGGCGTGGTCGGCGTCATCGTGCCGTGGAACGTCCCGATGCCGATCGCCGCGTGGGCGCTGGCCCCCGCGCTGGCGGCGGGCAACACGGTGGTGCTCAAGCCGGCGGAGCTGACCCCGCTGACCGCGCTGCGGCTGGGCCGGCTGGCCCTGGAGGCGGGCCTGCCGCCGGGGGTGCTGGAGGTGCTGCCCGGCCGGGGCGACGTCGTCGGGCGGCGCTTCGTCACCCACCCGGACGTCAGCAAGGTCGTCTTCACCGGCTCCACCCGGGTCGGCAAGGAGATCATGGCCGGCTGCGCGGCACAGGTGAAGCCGGTGACGCTGGAGTTGGGCGGGAAGAGCGCCAACATCGTCTTCGCGGACGCGGACTTGGCGAAGGCCGCCGCGACCGCGCCGTCCGCCGTCTTCGACAACGCCGGGCAGGACTGCTGCGCGCGGTCGCGGATTCTCGTCCAGCGCTCGGTGTTCGACGACTTCATGGCGCGGCTGGAGCCGGCGGTGAAGGCGGTACAAGTCGGCGACCCGGCCGATCCGGCCACCGGGATGGGGCCGTTGATCTCCGCCGCGCGGCGCGCCGCGGTCGCCGCATACGTGCCCGACGACGCCCCGGTCGCCTTCCGCGGCACCGCCCCGGACGGGCCGGGCTTCTGGTTCCCGCCGACCGTGCTGGCGCCGGTGCGGCCCGACGACCCCGCGTTCACCGAGGAGATCTTCGGACCGGTGGTGAGCGTGGTCCCGTTCACCGACGAGGAGGACGCCGTACGCATCGCCAACGACACGCCGTACGGCCTGTCGGGGTCGATCTGGACCCGCGACGTCGGGCGGGCGATCCGGGTGGCGCGCGCCGTCGACGCGGGCAACCTGTCGGTCAACTCGCACTCGTCGGTGCGCTATTCGACGCCGTTCGGCGGATTCAAGCAGTCCGGTCTCGGCCGCGAGCTGGGCCCGGACGCACTCGACGCCTTCACCGAGACCAAGAACGTATTCATCGCCACGGAGGACTGAGGATGACGCTCGCACATCGCTTGGACGGCCGCGTCGCCGTGATCACCGGAGCCGGCAGCGGCATCGGCCTGGCCAGCGCCCGCCGGCTGGCCGCCGAGGGGGCCCGGGTGGTCTGCGTCGACGTGGACGAGGACACCGGCTCGAGCGCCGCGAAGGAGGTCGGCGGCCTGTTCGTCAAGGCCGACGTCACCGACGAGGACGCGGTACGCGCCATGTTCGACACGGCGGTCGCCACGTACGGGCGGCTCGACATCGCCTTCAACAACGCGGGCATCTCCCCGCCGGAGGACGACTCCATCCTCACCACCGGCCTCGAAGCCTGGCGCCGGGTGCAGGAGGTGAACCTGACCAGCGTCTATCTGTGCTGCAAGTACGCCATCCCGCACATGCAGCGGCAGGGCAAGGGATCGATCATCAACACGGCGTCGTTCGTGGCGGTGATGGGCGCGGCGACCTCGCAGATCTCGTACTCCGCGTCCAAGGGCGCGGTGCTGTCGATGAGCCGGGAACTGGGGGTGCAGTTCGCTCGGGAGGGCATCCGGGTGAACGCGCTGTGCCCGGGGCCGGTCAACACCCCTTTGCTGCGGGAGCTGTTCGCCAAGGACCCGGAGCGGGCCGCCCGCCGCCTGGTGCACATCCCGCTCGGGCGGTTCGCCGAACCGGAGGAACTGGCCGCCTCGGTCGCGTTCTTGGCGAGCGACGACTCGTCGTTCATCACGGCATCCACGTTCCTGGTCGACGGCGGGATCTCGGGGGCCTACGTGACGCCGGAGTAGCCCGCGGCCGGGACCGCGCCGCAGGACCGCGGCGCGGGTAAGCGGCGCGGGGACGCGCGCCGCTCGGTGGCCGCTACGCTCCCGTACGGCCACCGGCACCCCGCTGCACGACCGGGGCACGGGCGGCTTGCCCAAGGTCACCGGGAAGACTGTCCGCCCCGCGCTCACCTGCCAAGATCAATCGCAGGTCGGCCCCATAGGGTCGGAGGCATGACGACGCCCCTTGCCGACAGTGCGTTCGACTCGCTCCGCCTCGATGCTGTGCGCGACCAGGAGGAGTTGCGCCGCGCCTACGGGCTCCCCAGCGACGCGGCCGTGCGCAAGCAGATGACCGAACTCACCGACCAGACCCGGCAGTTGATCGGCTGCTCATCGCTGGTCCTGGTCGCCAGCGCGGACGCCGAGGGTAACTGTGACGTCTCCCCGCGCGGCGGCCCCGCCGGGTTCGTGGCCGTCCTGGACGCACGGACGGTGGCGATACCGGACGCGACCGGCAACAAGCGGCTGGACACCCTGCAGAACATCCTCGCCACCGGGCGGGCCGGGCTGCTGTTCCTCGTCCCGGGGCGCACCACGACGCTCAGGGTGAACGGCCGGGCTTGCGTCTCCACCCGCCCGGAGCTGCTGTCGCAACTGACCGCCGTGGGCAAGCCGCCGGCCAGTGCGCTGGTGCTGGGGATCGAGGAGGTCTACCCGCACTGCCCCAAGTCACTGCTGCGCAGCGCGGCCTGGAAGCCGGAGCAGTGGCTGCCGGCGGACGCCCAGCCGACCTCCGCCGAGGTGACACTGGCCCAACTGCGCATGCCGGAGCTGACGATCGCCGAGATCGAGCAGGCGGAAGCGGACTCGCTGAAGTACCGCTACGAGTAGCGGGCCCCGCCCTGCGCCTGCCGAACCTCCGACCGGCCCGACCACCAGCCTGCCGAAACCCCAGCCATCCGAACCCCCGGGCCGGCACGCCCCGAGACTCAGCCGCGGGGCGGCCCGGCAGCGCTCACGGCTGTTCCGTTGTCCACCTGTTCCGTTGTTCCCCTGTGACGTTGTTCCCCGGGCGGCGTCAACGGCTGTGCGCCGCACGGCGGTTGGCGCGCAGCCACTCCTTGTTCATCGCGGTGATCGACATCAGCGGGATGCCCTTGGGACAGGCGGTGGCGCACTCTCCGGTGAGCGTGCAGCCGCCGAAGCCCTCGGCGTCCATCTGCCCCACCATGTCCAGCACGCGGCTCTCCCGTTCGGGGCCGCCCTGCGGAAGCGCGGCGAGATGGTTGACCTTCGCGGAGGTGAAGAGCATCGCGGAGCCGTTGGGGCAGGCGGCGACGCAGGCGCCGCAGCCGATGCACTCGGCGTGCTCGAAGGCCCGGTCGGCGTCCGGCTTGGGCACGGGCGTGGCGTGGGCCTCGGGCGCGGCGCCGGTGGGCACCGAGACGTAGCCGCCGGCGGAGATGATCCGGTCGAAGGCGGACCGGTCCACCACGAGGTCGCGGACGACCGGGAAGGCCGCCGCGCGCCAGGGTTCGACGTCGATGGTGTCGCCGTCGCGGAAGGAGCGCATGTGCAACTGGCAGCTCGTGGTGCGCTCGGGGCCGTGCGCGTCGCCGTTGATGACGACGCCGCACGCGCCGCAGATGCCCTCGCGGCAGTCGTGGTCGAAGGCGACGGGATCCTCGCCTGCGAGGGTGAGGCGTTCGTTGAGGGTGTCGAGGACCTCGAGGAAGGACATGTCGGACGAGATGCCGTCGATGTCGTAGGCGGTCATGGCACCGGGGGCGTCGGCGTTCTTCTGCCGCCAGATGCGCAGGGTGAGCCTCATGCGTAGCTCCGCTGGGTGGGGTGGACTTCGGTGAAGACGAGCTCTTCGCGGTGCAGCAGGGGCGGCTGCCCGGTGCCGGTGAACTCCCAGCCGGCGGCGTAGGAGAACTCGTCGTCGCGGCGGGCGGCCTCGCCGTCGGGGGTCTGCGACTCCTCGCGGAAGTGGCCGCCGCAGGACTCGGCGCGGTGCAGGGCGTCCAGGCACATGAGTTCGGCGAGTTCGAGGTAGTCCACGACGCGGTTGGCGCGTTCGAGGGACTGGTTGAACTCCGCTTCGGTGCCGGGCACCTTGATCCGCCGCCAGAACTCCTCGCGGATCTGCGGGATGCGCTCCAGGGCCTTGCGCAGGCCCTGCTCGGTGCGGGACATCCCGCAGAACTCCCACATCAGCTCGCCGAGTTCGCGGTGGAAGGAGTCGGCGGTACGGTCGCCGTCGACGCTCACCAGCCGGTGCAGCCGCTCCTTGGTGCCGGCCATCGCCTCGGTGACGGCGGGGTGTTCGGCGTCGATCGGGTCGGCCGCCGGGTGCCGGGCGAGGTAGTCGTTGAGGGTGGCGGGCAGCACGAAGTAACCGTCGGCCAGGCCCTGCATGAGCGCGGACGCGCCGAGCCGGTTCGCGCCGTGGTCGGAGAAGTTGGCCTCGCCGATCGCGAACAGCCCCGGCACCGTGGTCTGGAGGTCGTAGTCCACCCACAGGCCGCCCATGGTGTAGTGCACGGCCGGGTAGATCCGCATCGGCACCTCGTACGGGTTCTCCGCGGTGATCCGCTCGTACATCTCGAAGAGGTTGCCGTACTTCTCCGCCACCGCGTGCCGGCCCAACCGGGCGATGGCGTCGGCGAAGTCGAGGTAGACGCCCTGGCCGCCGGGGCCGACACCGCGGCCCTCGTCGCAGACGTTCTTCGCCGCGCGGGAGGCGATGTCGCGCGGCACGAGGTTGCCGAACGACGGGTAGATCCGCTCCAGGTAGTAGTCGCGCTCCGCCTCGGGGATGTCGGCGGCCGGGCGGGTGTCGCCCTTCGCCTTCGGCACCCAGATCCGGCCGTCGTTGCGCAGCGACTCGCTCATCAGCGTCAGCTTCGACTGGTGGTCGCCGGTGCGCGGGATGCAGGTGGGGTGGATCTGGGTGAAGCACGGGTTGGCGAAGTACGCGCCGCGGCGGTGTGCCCGCCAGATCGCGGTGGCGTTGGAGTTCATCGCGTTGGTCGACAGGTAGAAGACGTTGCCGTAGCCGCCGGAGGCGAGCACGACCGCGTCGGCGAGGTGGGTGGTGACCTCGCCGGTGACCAGGTCACGGGCCACGATGCCGCGGGCCCGCCCGTCCACGACCACCAGGTCCAGCATCTCGGTGCGCGGGTGGATCTCCACGTTGCCGGCCGCGATCTGCCGGGACAGCGCCTGGTAGGCGCCGAGCAGGAGTTGCTGGCCGGTCTGGCCGCGGGCGTAGAAGGTGCGGGAGACCTGGACGCCGCCGAAGGAGCGGGTGTCGAGCAGGCCGCCGTACTCGCGGGCGAACGGCACGCCCTGCGCGACGCACTGGTCGATGATCTCCACCGAGATCTGCGCCAGCCGGCGCACGTTGGACTCGCGGGCGCGGAAGTCGCCGCCCTTGACGGTGTCGTAGAAGAGCCGGTGGATCGAGTCGCCGTCGTTGCGGTAGTTCTTCGCGGCGTTGATGCCGCCCTGCGCGGCGATGGAGTGGGCCCGGCGCGGGGAGTCCTGATAGCAGAACTGCACGACGTGGTAGCCCTGTTCGGCGAGGGTGGCGCCCGCGGAGCCGCCGGCCAGGCCGGTGCCGACCACGATCACGGTGTGCTTGCGGCGGTTGGCGGGGTTGACCAGCTTCGCGGTGAAGCGGCGGGTGTCCCAGCGGTCCTCGATCGGCCCGTCGGGGGCCTTGGCGTCGGCGATGGGCGCGCCGGTGCCGTATCGGGTGTAGTCGGTCAACTCGGCTCCCTCAGTGGACGGTTCCGGTCATGACGCCGACCGGTACGGCGATGAAGCCGGCTGTCAGCAGTACGGCGAGACCGGTGGCGGTGGCCTTCAGCGCGCGGTCGCGGCGGCGGTTGCCCGCGCCGAGCGTCTGCGCGGCGCTCCAGAAGCCGTGCCGGATGTGCAGGCCGAGCGCGAGCATCGCCACGATGTAGATGACGTCGCCGTACCAGGTGTGGAAGGTCGCCTCGACGTTCTGGTACGGGTGGCCCGGCTGGGCGTTGCGGTTCACGGTGAGCGTGGTCAGGTCCAGCAGGTGCCAGACGATGAACAGGGCGAGGATCACCCCGCCCCAGCGCATGGTGCGGGTGGCGTAGCTGGAGCGGGCCTTGCGGTGCGCGTAGCCGACCGGGCGGGCCCGCATGTCGCGGCGGCTGAGTTGGAAGGCGGTCACGCCGTGCGCGAGGACCGCCACGACGAGGGCGACCCGGATGATCCACAGCGCCCACTCGTAGTGCAGCGCGGGCTCGCCGAGGGTGCGCAGCCAGTGCGCGTATCCGTTGTAGTCGTCCGCGCCGAAGAAGATCTTGAGGTTGCCGAGCATGTGGACGACCAGGTAGAGCAGCATCACCAGGCCGCTCACCGCCATGACGGCCTTCTTGCCGACGGTGGAGTCCCAGGCCGTCCTCAGCGTGGGCGGCCGCCGGTCGGTCCGCGTTGCCAGTGCCATGGACACGACGGTAGGGCGCCAACCGATCAGTGGTCCAAGACATGATCCGGCTCGTTTCCATAGGTAGCGCCTATGGCGGGCGTACGGTGGGGGGATGCAGTTCCAGCAGCTCGCGTACTTCGTGGCGGTCGCGGAGGCGCGGCACTTCACCCGCGCCGCGGAGGCCGTACATGTCTCGCAGCCGTCGTTGTCGCAGCAGATCCGGGCGCTGGAGAAGGAGCTGGGGGCGCCGCTGTTCAGCCGGGCGCGCGGCAACATCACGCTCACCGACGCCGGGGAGGCGCTGCTGCCGCTGGCGCTGCGCATCCTCGCCGACGCCGATACCGCGCGGCACGAGGTGCTGGAGCTGGCGCAGCTGCGCAGCGGGCGGGTCCGGCTGGGCGCCACGCCGAGCCTGTGCACCGGCCTGCTGCCCGACGTGCTGCGCGCCTTCCACGACCGGCACCCCGGCATCCGGCTGCTGCTGGAGGAGGGCGGCTCGCACGACCTGGTCCGCGAGCTGGCCCGCGGCGCCCTCGACCTCGCGCTGGTCGTCCTGCCGCTGCCCAGCCCCTCCCCCGCGCTCACCACGGTCGAGCTGTTCCAGGAGGACCTCGTCGCCGTCTCCGCGATCGACGCCGCACCGCTTCCCACGCCGCTGCGGATCACCGATCTGCGCGGGCAACCAATGGTGATGTTCCGGCACGGCTACGACCTGCGCGACCTCACGCTCGCGGCATGCCGCGCCGCCGGTTTCGAGCCCACCTTCACGGTCGAGGGCGGCGAGATGGACGCGGTGCTCGGGTTCGTCCGGGCCGGGCTCGGAATCGGGGTGGTCCCCTCCACGGTGGCCGCCCGCGCCGGCGACGGCCTGCGCGTCACGCCGCTGGCCCGGCCCGGACTACGGCGCACCGTAGCGCTCGCACACCGCAGCGATGTGGCACCGCCGCGAGCCGCACGCGAGCTCCAGCGAGTCATCCTCTCTACGGTGCCCTGATCTACGGTGCCCTGACGCCCGGGGGTGGCGGTCCCTCGACGGGCAGGACAGGCATCCCGGGGGACCTGCCCGGTCACGGCGTCGTGCCGGGCGGTCACCTCGGCGCCGGTGCGGTGCGCCGAGCCGCGGAAGGCGCGCAGGAAGCCGGCCGGCCCGTGCACGGTGAGGTCGTACTCCCCGCCGGAGGCGTCGGTGTCCCAGTGCCCGGAGACGGTGTGTCCCGCGCCGGTGGTGTACGTCCAGGGCCCGTCGGTGCGGTTGCCGGAGGTGACGTGGAAGCAGGCGCCCGCGCCGGTGCCGCCGCCGAAGGTGAGCGCGATCCGCGCGTCGGACGCGGTCACGGCGGCGTCGGTGCGCGGCGCGTAGGGCAGCGGCCGGGTCGGGCGGGAGCCTTTCTCCTGGCGGGGCAGCTCCTGGCGGGCGGGCGGCACCGGCACGTAGGAGTCGTGCCGGTCGGAGTCCGGCGGCCGGTAGCCGTCGGTGCCGGGCAGGTGCGCGGGCCCGTCGTGCTTGAGGGAGAAGTCGAACGCGGAGGTGAGGTCGCCGCAGACGGCACGCCGCCAGGGCGAGATCTGCGGCTCGCGCACGCCGAACCGCCGCTCGATGAACCGCAGGATCGAGGTGTGGTCGAACGTCTCGGAGCAGACGTAGCCGCCGGTGCTCCACGGCGAGACCACGATCATCGGGACCCGCTGGCCGAGGCCGTAGGGGCCGGGCGCGTAGGTGGCGTCGCCGGGGAAGAGTTCGAGCGAGGTGTCGACGGTGGAGGCGCCCTGGCCGGCCGCGGCGGCGTACGGCGGCACCACGTGGTCGAAGTAGCCGTCGTTCTCGTCGTAGGTGATCAGCAGCGCGGTCCTGCCCCACACCTCCGGGTCGGCGGTGAGCGCGTCGAGCACCTGGGAGACGTACCAGGCACCGTAGTTCGCGGGCCAGTTGGGGTGCTCGGAGAACGCCTCGGGGGCGGCGATCCAGGACACCTGCGGCAGCCGGCCGGCCTTGACGTCGGCGCGCAGCACGTCGAAGAAGCCGTCGCCCGCCTTGGCGTTCGTGCCGGTGCGGGCCTTGTCGTACAGGGGGTCGCCGGGCTTGGCGTCGCGGTACTGGTCGAAGTGGAGCAGCGAGTTGTCGCCGTAGTTGCCGCGGTAGGCGTCCTCGATCCAGCCCCAGCCGCCGGCCGCGTCCAGGCCGTCGCCGACGTCCTGGTAGATCTTCCAGGAGACGCCGGCCTGCTCCAGCCGCTCGGGGTAGGTGGTCCAGCTGTAGCCCAGTTCGGAGTTGTCGACGACCGGGCCGCCGCCCTTGCCGTCGTTGCCGGTCCAACCGCTCCACATGTAGTAGCGGTTGGGGTCGGTGCCACCGATCAGCGAGCAGTGGTAGGCGTCGCAGATGGTGAAGGCGTCGGCGAGCGCGTAGTGGAACGGGATGTCGTCGCGGGTCGGATGGGCCATCGTGGCGGCGGACTTGGCCGCGATCCACTGGTCGTAGCGGCCGCCGTTGACCGCGGCGTGGCTGCCGGTCCACTCGTGGTTGAGGCCCTCGATGAACTTCATCCCGAGGTCTTGCGTGTCCGGGTGGTACGGCAGCACCTCGCCCGCGCAGGCGCCGGTGCCGTCCGGCTGGTGCCACACGGACTTGCCGCCGGGCAGCGTGACGGGGCGGGGGTCGCCGAAGCCGCGCACCCCGCGCAGCGAGCCGAAGTAGTGGTCGAAGGAGCGGTTCTCCTGCATGAGGACGACGATGTGCTCGACGTCCTTCAGGGTGCCGGTGCGGCGCCCGGCCGGGATGGCGGCGGCCCGGGTGATGCTGCCGGACAGGGCGGAGAAGCCGGCGGTGGCGCCCGCGATCTGAAGGAAGCGGCGCCGGTTGAGTTCGGTCACGGCTCGCGAGACCTCTTTGGCTCGGGGATCCGTGGATCGCTGGTTGCGGCAGCCCGGAAGGGCCGTCCCAGATCACCGAGCGCCGGCGAAGGCCGGGTGTCGCCCGCGTGGCGCGCCGACGTACGAACCGCGAACAGCCCTGCCCGCAGCGCCTGATGGGGCGTTGAGGTGTCAGTACTGCGGTCGAGCGGCGGCTGCCCGGCTCGGTGGACGCATCCCTCACACGACGTCCTCCCGCCAAGCGGTCAGCAGAGACCGTACGGCGCCGGAGACCTGCTCCTGCCGTGCACGCGTTGGGCGGTGGTGAAACTGTCGTCGGCGGGTCCCTGATAGTCAGCGTAGCCGGGCAGGAGGACCCCAGGGGTGCGGAACAGCGGGTGGTCGCCGAGAGGGCGGGTGGAGCCGGGAAGGTCGACCTCGCTGGCGCCCTCGGCGTGGACGGCTTCGAGGAACCGTTCGACGGGCAGGCCGGAGAGCTGGTCCGGGCGGTAGCGCAAGGGCAGCGCGTACCAGGCCGGACCGGCCTGGGGCAGCGCAATGCGGAACGTCGATGCCCGGCACGCCGCGCAGAGCCCGCCGCATCCGGGCGGCGACAGCTTCTCGTCCGGCCAGATAGCCCTTCAGGCGGGGAAGTTGGGCGTGTGCCAGTGCGGCGGCCAGGGGGTGGACACGCGCTCGGGCCCGCCGCCGAGGGAGATCACCTCGATCTGCTCGGGCAGAGCTACCTGCTCGCGACCCGCATGCTCGTCAAGCTCGACGAGCAGCAGCTCGGATGGATGGCAGCTGACCGCGCACGCCAGGTGGCCGAAGCCGCCGGGCACCCCCTCGCCGTGGCGGAAGCCGCCCGCAACCTCGCCGTACTCGCCCGCCGCCCGGGCTGGGAGGAACAGGCGCTGTCGATCGCACTCAACGCCGCCGACGACCCGGGCCTGCGCGCATCCCGAAGCGGCGCCGCCGAACGTGGCCTGCTGATCCAGTCCGCCGAAGTCGCGGCACAAGCTGTGTCCCTCGCAGGTCATGTCGGATTCCCGGTGTGCGGGGAGGCAGTGCGTGTCTCGACCAGAGGACGAGCAATGTGTCGAATTCGCGCGGCACCCAGGCATCTTAGATGTGACCACCATCACAGACTCTCGGGCCGGCCGAGCCAGAAGGCGGCGACGGACGGCTGGTCGATTCCGGCCGTGGAGCCGTCGTGGGGCAGGAACTCGGTAGGAGCGATGTATCCCTCGCCCGGTGCGAGGCGGATACGCAGGCACCGCAGCGGGTGTCGGGCGGTGACGTAGCGGCGGATGTCCTCGGTGTGGGGGTAGTGCTGCCCTGGGTCAGGGTGGAGCGTGTGGCAGATCTGCTGAACGTCGTGGTCGCCGATGAGCAGGTAGCGCGGGCCGGGACCAAGGTTGAGGCAGAGTCGCCGACGGCTCTGGTGACGTCTCGCGTACGGCAGCCGGTCGAAGTTGTCGACGTGCAGGCCGATGTGTCGGCCGGTGGCGGAGTCTTCGGTGGTGGTGGCCCAGTTGCCAGGGCTGGCCGCGCAGCCCAGGAGGGTGGTGGGCCAGCGGCCGTTGAGGGGGTCGAGGCGGGCGGCGGCTTCGAGGCGGCCCGCCAGGTCGTCGGAGTCGAGGTCCGGCAGCGGTCGGCGTACGAGCTCGATGCGGATGCTGTCCGGCGTTGAGTCGTCGGATTGGTGTCGCTCGGCCTCCTCGGCGGTGAGGGGTACCCAGTCGTCGCCGGGGACGATGGCGCCGTGGTCGTAGCCGGGCTCGCTGCCGGTCTGCCGGACCGGTGCGGTGTGGCACCGGTCGCGTATGTCGTCGTACGTGTCGAATACGAGTCGCGGGCCCATGGCCGTGCCTCCCGAGGGCAGGTGCGGGACTACTTGTCGTCGAGGTCTTCACCGAAGGTGACGTCCAACTCGGCGGCGAGTGCCTCGGCTAGCTGGAGTGTCTGGGCGTGGTCGATGACGACCTGCTTGAGCGAGGCCAGGCCGCGAAGCTGGGAGAGGTCGTTACCCCGGAGGTCCAGGCCGCGGTACTTCCCGCCGTCGAACTCAGTAAGCCGTAGATCGCAGTCATCGATCAGGGCGGCGCCGAGGTCAGCGGCGGCGAAGGTGGTCTCGCGCAGCGAACACTTGGCGAAGATCACGGGCCCGGCGGCCCGGACGCGGGTGAGGGTGCTGTAGTCGAGCTTGCAGTTCTCGAACAGGACGTTGTCGAGCGTCACGTCTTCGAGTGCGGCGCCCATGAGCTTGCAGTCATGGAAGACGGCTCGGGAGATCTTGCTGTCGGTCCACTGCAGGGAGGACAGGTCGCATCCGGTGAACTCCACGGAGTCGACGCGGAGCTTCTCCAGGCGGGTGCGCTGGGCCTTGAGGCCGGTGATCCGTCCGTCCATCAGGTGGGTGTCGGCCAGGTCGAGGTCCCGCAGGTCGGCGTCGGCGTAGTGGAACTCCGCCACCCGGCCACGGCCGCCCTCCAGTGAGGTGACATTGGAGAGGTAGAGGCCCGGCTCTTTCAGGGCAGGGAGCGTGACGCTCGTACGGCGGGTCGTGCGGGTGTCCATCAACAGCCTTTCAGCGCGGCGGCTCGGTCGCCGGTGCTGCTGGCACGCCCGGGGCGTGCCAGCAGCGGCGCGGCCTACTTCTTCTTGTTCCAGTTGTCCCAGGTCGGGCGGTTGTCGAAGGGGGCCGGGTTCTTCGCCCAGTTGTCCCACGTGGGCTTGTTGTCCCACGTTGCTTCAACGATCACCGGGGTCGGGACGTCGTGCGCGGCTATCAACTCCATCACGACGGGGGTGTCGGATGTGGCGAGTCGGTCCAGGATCTTCATGCAACAGCCTCCTTGGTTGCGAGCGTGGACAGGGCCGTGACCAGGGCCTGCCGGGAGACCCGGCAGTAGTTGGTCTCGGTGGTCGTGAGGTCGCCGTTCTCGAAGTAGCGGTTGGCGGCCTGGGCGCCGCGGCAGAAGTCGAAGAACTCGCATTCGGCCTGGCAGCGGTCCAGGCCGGTGAGAAAGTCGCGTACGTAGTGCAGCCGGTGGGCATTACGGAGGATCTCGGGCAGGGGGCGGTCGAGGATGTTGCCGGCCACGAAGTCGCCGTACTCAGGCGCCGCCGTGTCCGCGAGTTCCGGGGAGAGCAGGACCACGTCGCCCTTCCAGGAGACGGTGGGGATCGGGTCGAGGCGGCGCCCGTCCCACTCAGTTCTCTGGCCGGAACGGATCAGCTGGAGGTACTCGGCAAGGCGTTCGACTTCCCGGACCGCCGGGGCGCCAGGGTGCTCGCGGGTCCAGGTGAGGGTGCGGCGCCAGAATTCCTCGGCCTGGACCGTGGTGGGCGGCTGCCGGTCGGTGTTGACCCCTTCGATCTCCTCGATGTTGAAGCCCACCGAATGGCCGCCCAGAGAGGTCAGGAACTCCAGAAGCTCCTCCGGCATCACGATGCCCAGGGTGCCGACCACCGAGATGACGGAGAACGGGATGCCGTGCTCGCGCAGCTGCGTGATGCCGCGCAGGATCCGGTCGAAGGCGGGCTTGCCCCGCAGGTCGACGCGCTCGGCGTTCAAGGCGGCCGGGCCATCGATGCTCACCCCGACGCGGACGTCGTACGCGGCCAGCAGGTCGCACCACGTCTCGGTGATCAGCGTCGCGTTGGTCTGCACATAGTGGTGGACTCGGCCCGCCCGCCGCAGGGCCTCGAACGGCGCGAGCAGGGCGGCGAACTTCTGCTGGCCCACGGCGAGCGGCTCCCCGCCGTGCCAGACGATGCCGATCGGATGGCCGCTGTCGTCGAACTTGGCCACCGCCTGCGCCAGGGCCTCGGCCACCTCCAGGGGCATCTGGTGCTTGAGCTTACGAAACGGCAGGTAGCAGTACTGGCAGTCCAGGTTGCACCAGGTCGTGGGCTGCACCACCACGGTCTGCGGGGCCGCAAACCGCTGCTGGTACCGGGCACGCCACGGGAAGGGGCGAGAGCGCATCGGGGACCTCTCCTCGACGGACAGAGGGCAACGCCGGCCCGCGGTGGGTGCCGCGGAGCGGGATGCGACCACGATCCGTCCCGCGATGACGTGTACGCGATGACATCGCGCTGTCATTGCCGATGACATGTCATCGGCGCGACGCTGACACTGTGCCGAAGTCGCGTCACCTGCACGGGAGTTCGAGTGGTTCCCTGTGGGCTATCGTGGCGGGGTGCCTCGCTCGATTCTGATCCACGACGGCCAGACCGCCCGCGATATCGGTCTGGTGTACTGCTGCTCGGGCTACCTCGTCGAGCGTGGCAAAGTGCTGCTTGTGCACCACAACCGCTTCGACAAATGGGTTCCGCCGGGCGGTCATATCGAGCCCGGGGAGTCCTTCGCGGGCACGGCAGTGCGCGAGTTCAAGGAGGAGACCGGGCTGCTGGTGGAGGCGATCTCCAGCCAGCCGGCCATCCACCCGGCCGACCACAACGCCACTCCTGAACCTGTGCCGTTCTATGTGGACATCGAGCGCGAAGGCTTTCCGACGCCGGCGCTGGTCCAGTTCTTCTACGTCCAGCGGCAGCCGGGCGCCCGGGAACAGGCCGTGGAGGCGCAGCTCGAAGAGGTGCACGGGGCCGCCTGGTTCGGCCTGGAGGACCTCGACACCCTCAAGACCTTCGACCAGGTCCGTTCCCTGGCGCGGTTCGCCCTGCTGAACTACCCGGTGGCCGGGGAGCGCGCCACGTCGTAGGCGGCGGCCTACCGCCCCGCGAGGCGATACCCGCTGGCCCCGTCCACCGTGCTGGACAGCAGTAGCCGGGCCGGGGCGCCGCCGAAGGCCGCGGAGACGGCCTGGTTGAGGCGCTGAACGTACTTGGGCACCGAAGACGGGGCTACGTAGAGCTTCGCCGCGATCCGCTCGGTCGACATTCCGGCCTCGGGGGCGTCGTACACGACCTTCACCACGTCGAACAGGCGCTCCGACAGCTCACACGCCACGCTTCCTTCGCTGTCGCGTGCACCGAGGAGGACGATCCGGCCCGGACCGAGGGCGACATGGACGATGACCATCTCGGCCGACGCCTCGCTCGCGTCCTCGGAGGTGGTGTCGGCAAGGTTCATCCGGGCCAGACGCTGCATCGCTTCCTCGTAGGCCGACACCGTGTAGTACGCGGCCCGGATGGTGGCGCGCTTGCCCGAGGCACCCGGCTCGTTCCACAGCCCGGCCTCCGGGTCCCACAGGTCGTTCATCAACTTCCACGCCTTGGCGAGGCGGGGATCGCGCGGGCTCGCGCCGGCCCGGATGGCGGCCTGGGTGCACAGCGCGTACGCCATGTGCTCCCAGGCCGTGCCCTGCACGTCCTTGTCGTCCTCGACGAACTCCTCCCACCGGTGGTGGTTGTGCAGCAGCCACTGGCCGGCCTCGACGACCACGTCGGACAACCGCTTCTGCTGCACCGGGCCGTGCACCCCGCCCACCTCCCGCGGGACGTCCCGGTAGGCAGGCTCGCCGCCGGGCCCAGTTCCGGCACAGACGGCCGACAGCGCGAGCAGGCACAGCGCGGTCTTGCTCGGGCTTGGGTCAGTGTCGATGTAGGTACGCCACCCCCATGCCCCGCTGGGGCGCCGGTGGTAGAGCAGGCCGTGCACGCCGTGGTCGATCAGCGGTTCGACGCGGCCCAGCAGGCTGTTGGTCTCCACCCCGCCGGGTAAGAGGAGTCCGGGTCCCAAGTCGTGGAGGGCATCTCTGAGCTCGGCGAGCCGGTGCACCACCAGGGCGGTCTGGTGCAGCGAGGTGTCGTCGAGTCCGAGGACTTCGGGCCAGCCGTGGTCGACCTGGTGGTCCTCCAGCCAGCCGACGCACCAGGCCGCGGTCTCCGCGACGCCGTTGTGGTGGAAGAAGCGGGGGTGGGACAGCAGTCCGGCCAGGCCGAAGGCGATGAACCGGGTGTGCTCACCACGACCGCCTTTGGGCCGGGGTCGTGAGTGCTCTGGGATGGCGCTGGTGAGGAAGTCAAGCCCTTGGCGAACCGGCTGTCCGGCGATGCCGGCGGCCCGCAGAATGGGCAGGACCTCGCTGGTGTTGACGATCGACGAAACCGAGGTCAGGGTGAGGCCCCATCCGCCGTCGTACCCCTGGTTGTGCAGCAAGGTCCGGGCAGCCTCGCCCGCTCTGGTCTCGAACGCCGCGAGCCCCACATGCGCACTCTTCATGATTCGCCTCCGCCGCCGAACCCGGACCGCCGGTCGGACCGTACCCAACTCGCCTACTAGCGACGCGTATTCACGCTCAGCCTGCTCCCGTGCATGGTCATGAAGCCGCTTTTGGTCCAGCAGCTGACCTTCCGGGCCTTGAACAGAGTGAGCGGACATGAAGCGCGCCGCGCTCTTTGACCTTGACGGCGTCCTCGCCGACAGCCACCAGGCGATGCGCGCGACCCTCGCCGGCTTCGCCACCTTTCACCTTGGCAGGCGGGTCACCCTCGCCGACCTCCCGGAGGACGCGGCGATCAGCTCGCATGAGCAGGTACTCGCCGATCTCGGCGTGACGGGCGCCCTGAACGAGGAAGCCTGGGAGGCGGCTGCCGCGACCGCCACCCTCGCCGCCACCGTGTTCCCGTATGTCCCCGGCACGCTCACCGCGCCCCGGGCTCAGGGGATCGCGACCGGGCTCGTGATCTCGCGCGCACAACGGCGGGTCCCCTGGCTCTTGGGGCCCGCGATCCTCGACCTCCTCGATGTGATCGTGTGCCGCGACGACGCCCCGCTCAAGCCCGCCCCGGACGGAATCCTGCTTGCACTGCACAAGCTGTCCGTCGCGCCCGGGGACGCAGTCTTCCTCGGCGACACGGCGTCGGACATCCGGGCCGGCCTGGCCGCAGGAGTCACCGCACTCGGCGTCGGATGGGGCTTCACGAGCCCCGAACGGCTCCGACATGCCGGGGCCCACCAGGTTCTTGCCGATCCGGCCGAGATCCTGCCCGCCGTACTGGCTCCTGCGCAGACCGATCATCCAAGGCGATCTGGCGCCTCCCGGCAGAGTGGTCAGCTCGGAAGCGGTAGCTGAACACGGCGGTCCTCGGGCCGGGACAGCTATAGGCCCGAGGACCGCGGTCACCACGTCAGCTGCACGATCCGTAGGGCGCAATGTGCGTCGCGGAAGTCGACAGTGATCGCACCCGCGCGTTTGCAGCGACGGGCCGGGCTCCTCGGATCACGTGCCTGATCGGACCTGCGTTCTCCCATCCGCCGATGGTTCCCCACGACATCCAGCCGTACGAGCAAACGCCCCCGCAACCCCGCAAGATCACGGGTATTGAGGACCGTTGGAACCCAAGAAGGAAGGAGCCTCCTACGTGCGGCGCACGGCCGGCAACGCTTCCTTGGGTGTCAGACTCCCAGGGTCGGGAAGCGACCTTCGACGACCGCGTCCACGAAGCTCTGCCACTGCTCGGGCCGGAACGTGAGCGCCGGCCCCGAGATGTCCTTGGAGTCCCGACAGCCGACCGCCTCATCGACGAGTCGCGTCTCTACGCAGCCACCGTTCTCGCCGCTGTAGCTGCTCTTGAACCAGTTTTCTCGCATGTGAGTAGTTCTCTTTCTATTGGCGAAGCTGCTTCGCAACTTCCCCTATGAAGGACTGTGAATCGATGGGGCTCAGCGCCGCAGCACGCAACCGGTCAAAGACATCCCCGTAGTAGCCACTATCCGTCGGGGCTTCCAAGTAGGAAGGTGCGGTGTGGTTCTCCAGCACGACCACTTCCATCTCCGACGGTTCAGGGAAGCGGTAGATGCCGAAGGGGTACGGCCCACCTCGGTACGCTCCTACGGCGAAGGGTAGTACCTGCAAGGTGATGTTCGAAAGCTCGGACAGGTCCATGAGGTGCTGGAGCTGGCCGTGCAGCACCGCCGGTCCTCCGTACTGCTGGCGGAGGGCGCTCTCCCCGAGGATGACCCACGTCTCCAGCGGCGCTTCGCTGCGGGTGACGGCCTTCTGCCGTTTCATACGGACGCCGACCTTCGCCCGGCGCTCCTCGCTCAGGGGTCCGGGTTCGCCGGCCCCGATCACCGCTTCGGCATACGGCTCGGACTGGAGGAGCCCGTGCACAATCCCGGGCTCGAAAGCCCGAAGGTGGGTCACGTCCTCCTCCAACCCGACGAGGTCGAGGAAGTCATCCGGCAACTGATCCTCGAGCGAGCGCCACCAGCGGCGCTTGCGACTCTCCCGAGCGAGCAGGAGCCAACCCTCCCTGTCCTTGGGGTTGGTGATGCCGTAGAGGTCGAGCAGCACGCGAAGATCAACCTGTCGGATGCCCGACTCGCCCTTCTCGATCCGGCTGATCTTTGACGGGTCGCAGGCCAGCTCGCGCGCAGCATCCTCCGGCTCCAAGTGCCTCTCCAGCCGTAGCCGCCGGAGATTGGCCGCCAGGACGCGCCTGCGCACGGTCGGCCTCTGCACAACTGCCACGGTTCCTCCAAGAGTTGCATGTGAGCGAATATGCCAATCCATCGATCGGAGCATCACGCAAGTTGTGACCCTTGCAACTTGCACCCCTTCGGGTCCATGCTATCGGCATCGGCGCCGCAACTGACGGTGCTTCACCCGTTACACACTTACGTGGAGGGGAGCGACCCTGATTCCGACCAACCGCTACTCCAGCAGGCTGGACTTAGCGTGCGAACCCTCCGCCGTCCGGTTCGCCCGGAGCCACACTGACGACGTTCTGAAGCAGTGGGAGATGCCCTCCGAGGTGATGTACGACGCCGCGATCGTGGTGACGGAGCTGGCCGGCAACGCCGTGCGCCACACCGGCCATCCCGCCCCCTTCGGGTCGAACCAGCGGCAGCCCCACGCCGTACCGAGGTGCGCCCTGACCCTGTGGATGACGGACACGCGCCTG
The DNA here is from genome assembly GCF_056859195.1 of Streptomyces sp. NH27. Classification (NCBI taxonomy): domain Bacteria; kingdom Bacillati; phylum Actinomycetota; class Actinomycetes; order Kitasatosporales; family Streptomycetaceae; genus Streptomyces; species Streptomyces sp. NH27. Next base: position 1,252 of record NZ_JACEGK010000017.1, on the reverse strand, counting down.
CACCTGGGAGTGTGGGATCAGAGCGTTGCCCGCCCGGTGCTCCAGCCCATCTCCCTCGAAGCCGAGGGCGGACGCGGCCTCCAGGTGGTGGCCGGTCTCTCCGAGGGACAGTGGGGCACCGCGCTGACCCGGCCCGAAGGAAAAATCGTGTGGGCCGCGCTCCCTCTCCCCACTGGGTACCGCCGTCGCACGGCACGGGACAGCTCGTTGTCGCGAGCTTCGTCGAGGCAGTGAGCGCGTGAGGACCGCTGCCGCTTCACCGCCCCCGATCCGGCACCCCCGGCCAGGCCGGCCGACGCCTGACCGCGCCGCGCCGCCCTCCGATTCCACCGCCCGACCACGAACAGGAACCCCGCACCATGAACGCGGTCCCCTCATCCAGCGCCTTACCCGACCCCGCTACCCCGCAGAAGTCGACACCGACCCGGCGGTGGGCGATCACCACCACCACCGGCGAAACCGCCGGCGGCCACCTGCCGGCCTGGGCCAGCACCGACCCCAGCGAACACGACGTGCCCCCAGACCAGTTGGCCGCGCGCCTGGCCGACATCAACCACCACGTCCGCTTCCCCGGACAGATCCTGCGCGTCTACTCCCCCGCCAACCCCGAACGGCACCCGACGCCCGTGGAAGTCCTCCACACCAGCATCGACTGCAACCCCTACGCACCCGACCCCGAACCCTGTATCCCCATCGCCAACCTCCACCTGGCCGGAGAGTACTGGCTCACCGATCTCGGCCCCGAAGAACTCGGCCACCTCGCAGACGGTCTCCGCGCCCTGGCCGACCGCCTCGATCACCAGGTCCGCCCCACACTCATCGCCGCCCGCTCCGACTGGACCGGCTACCAGTCCCGCTCCACAGGCACCCACCGGTGAAGGCCCACGTGACGAAACCCAGCACTCCGGCGCCGCTGTTCGCGAACAGCGAGGTGACCGCCCGCGCCCTGTACGCCCACCAACTCGCCACGCTGCGCGCGAAGGCCGGACTCACTCTCACCGAACTGTCCGACCAGTGCCACTACGAACAGTCCTACCTGCACCGGCTGGAGACCGGGGGACGACTGGGCACCCTCGACGTCGCCCTCGCCCTGGACCGCTTCTACCACACCGGCGACCTCCTGGTCCGACTGTGGCACCTGGCCAAACGTGAAGCCAAACAGCTCGCGGCCGGCGGCATCGCCACCCTCGAAGCCTCCGCCACCGGCATCCAGGAATATGCCCTCACCACCGTTCCCGACCTCCTCCAAGCC
>NZ_JACEGK010000016.1:0-32160 GCF_056859195.1 Streptomyces sp. NH27 | reverse complement strand
GTGGAGGCGGGGTCGGGGGCAGGGCTGGAGGCGGGAACAGAGGTGGGGGACGAGGCCACGGGCGCCGCTTGCGGGGCGTCCACCGGACTCGCCGTGGCCGCTGCGGAGGCGGTGTGGCCAAGGACGAAGACCGTCAGCGCGTTGACGGCGTCGACAGCTCGGGCGAGCGGGAAGTGGGCGTCGACCAGCGCGGCGAGGGCGCGTTCGACGGCACTGAGAGTGGCGGGGGTGACGGCGGGACGGGACTGGAGCAGCGGGAGCAGAGCGGGGCTGCGCAGGAGCGCGCCCCGCAGGCCGTCCGCATAGGCGCGCAGGAGAGGCCGCCAGGGAGTGCCGGGGGCGGGCAGCGGGAGCGCGCTGGTCAGGCCACGCTCGACCAGGCCGTCGAAGAGTGCGTCCTTGCTCGGGACGTAGTGGTAGATCGTCATCGCCTCGACGCCGAGTTCGGCCGCGAGCTTGCGCATGCTGAGCGCCTTGAGGCCGTCGCGGTCGGCGAGGTTGGCGGCCGCGTCCAGGATCAGCTCGCGGGTGAGCCCGGCCCGCTCGCCTCGGCCTCGCTTGGCGTTCATACGACTTCCCCTTGCCTCTTGACATTCATACACCGTAAGAGAAATCCTGGTGCCTGCGGGAATCATACGCCGTAAGACTGAAATGGGAGAGGCGGTTCGGGCAGATGGATGCCATGGTCACGCGGGGCGCGGTCGTCAAGGGCGAGCAGGACAGCGGAGGCAAGGAGGTTGTCGCGGGCTTCTTCGCCGCGCTCAACGCCCGCCGGCTGGACGACCTGCCCCGGTGGATGCATGAGGACGTCGTGGACCATAACAAGATCATCCATGGCGAACCGGATGAGCCGGGCGCGGCATTCGACGCCTTCCGTCGGCAGCTCGACGCGTTCGACGACAGCGCGATGGAGCCGCAGGAACTGATCGCCGAGGGCGACCGGGTGGTGGCCCGACTGCTGGTGCACGGCCGCCACACCGGGGGCCACCCACGGATGCCCGAGCCGACGGGGCGGTCCTTCGAAGTGGAGCAGATCTGGATCTTCACCGTGCGGGAGGGGCGGATAGCCGAGATACGCGCGGTCAGCGACCGGCTCGGCATGTTCCTCCAGCTCGGCTGGGACTGGCCGACGGCAGACTGAAGACCGCCGAAATACCGAAGTGCCGAAACGCCGAAGCGCCGGTCGACCGCGTCCGGGGTGGAGCCGGCGCCGGAGCAGGGCGGGCCTGGCCTCGCGCAGCAGCGCCAGCACGCGGCGGCCCACTTCGCACTCCAGGACGGCCAGTTGCTGGGAGATGGGCGCGGCGGCGATACGGGGCGGAGGCCGAGAAATGAGCCGTGCGTGATGGTCGGCGGCGGGGCGCCGCCCGGGTCCGACGGGCCGGCAGGGCCGTCGTAGGTGGAGCAACGGGCAGCGGTGGCGGGCGCCCCGGGGGCCGCGGCCCGGCGCCGTCGGCAGCAGTGGCGCCAGGTCAGGGCCGGGTGGTGAGCACGATCTTGCCGCGATTAGCGCGCTGTTCGAGCCGCTCGTGGGCGCGGGCGGCCTGGTCGAGGGGGAACGTGGCCTCCACGGGAACCCGGTAGGTGCCGGCCGCGACTTCGGCGGCGATGTCCTTCAGGTCGGGCCGGGGGTCGTAGCCGTGCTCGATCAGGCCGGTGAGCTGGAAGCCGTAAATGGAGCCGTTCTTCGGATAGAAGTCGCGGGTGTCCACGGTGCTGGGCTGCAGCGCCACGTTGGCCAGGGCGACGACGCGTCCCGCGAAGCCGATCTGGCGAAGGCTCTGGGCGAAGGCGTCCCCGCCGACGGCGTCGAGGACGACGTCGGCGCCGCGGCCGCCGGTCAGGCGCAGCACTTCCGCCACTGCGGCTTCGCCCGGGAAGGCCGAGGTGTCGATGGCGTCGTGGGCGCCGAACTCGGCCGCCCAACCGACCTTCTCGGCACTGCGGGCGGCGGCGATCACCCGGGCACCGGCGTGCGCGGCGATCTGCACCGCGGCGCTGCCCACGCCGCTCGCAGCGGCCTGGACGACGACGGTCTCGCCCTTCTGGAGCCGCGCCAACCGGTGCAGGCAGTACCACGCGGTGAGCCAGGCGATCGGGAGTCCCGCGGCGGCCTGGGCGTCGACACCGTCGGGCAGCGGGACGACGCGGGTGGCGGGCACGACGGCGAGTTCGGCGTAGAACCCGGGAGTGGCCGCGCCCATGGCCATCACGCGCCGGCCGGGTGCGAGGTCCTCGACGCCCTCCCCCACGGCGGCGACGGTGCCCGCCGCCTCCGCACCGAGGACCAGCGGGAGCGGGCGGGCGCGGTGGTAGGTGCCGGCGCGGGTGAGGGCGTCGGCACGGTTGACGCCGGCCGCCTCGACCCGGACCAGGACCTCGCCGGGGCCCGGCACGGGGTCGGGCATCTCCACGGGGGTGAGGACGTCGGGGCCGCCGAACGTGTCGATCCGTACCGCGCGCATGGGTCACCAGTCTCGTGTCGGCGTCTTCCCGGCGTCGGTCGGCGCCGCCGGTGAAGTGGTCCCACTCTGCGACACTGCTTCAAGGAGTGTCAACTGCTACCGTGGTGCCATGGTGGCGACAGGTTCGGTAGGTCCGGTAGGTCCGGTAGGCGCGGCAGGTCCGGTAGGCGCGGCGAGCGGTGAGAGCGGGCCGGACTTCCGCTTCGTGGGCGGCCGGGTGTGCCTGGACTTCGTGGCCACCCTCGGCAAGCGTCACACGGACCCCGTGGAGCGGCTGCCCGAACCGGCGGCGCTGGCGCGGTGGTTCGGCGAGGCCGGGCTGCTGCCGCCCGGCGCGGCGGTGCCGCAGGTCGGAGCGGCGGGACTCACCCAGGCGAGAGTGCTGCGGGAGGCGCTGAACCGTCTGGTGCGGGCGGCGATGGACGGCCAGCCGTACAGCCGGACGGACATCGCGGTCGTCAACCGGGTGGCCGTGCTGCCGGATCTGGCCCCGCAGCTCGCCGTCGGCGACCGGACCGGGGCCTGCGACCCGGAGGTGCGCTGGCAGCACCGGGGGCCGGTGGCGGGGGCGGCGCTGGCCACGGTGGCACGGGACGGCGTACTGCTGCTGGGCGGGCCCGAGGCGGCCCGGGTCAAGGAGTGCGGGAACCCCGCGTGCTCGCTGCTGTTCGTGGACGACTCGCAGGCGCGGCGGCGCCGGTGGTGCTCGATGGACCGCTGCGGCAACCTCGCCAAGGTCGCCGGATACCGGGCCCGGGCGCGCCACAGGGACGCGACACAGCCGGCGGGCGACACCAGAGCGGAAGACGATCTCATGGGTTGACATGCGGTGACATGCGTTGAGGAAGGAACGTTCACCGAACCTTGCGGGTCGGGGCCGGTCGGGTCGCGGCGTGGGCGGCCGGACCGTCGCCGATCGCACCCTGGGCAGGGTGCGGGTCGCCGCGCGGGCGAGATCCACTGTTGGCCACGCTCCGCGACAGCGCAGGTGACACGAGTAGCGCAGGTCACGGCGATCGGGGCGAGTCCTTGACAGCGCAAGCGGTTGCTGGTTCGTTGACATCGCGGTCAAACCGAACGGTCGGTCGGCGCGGAGGGACCGGAGTGCGAGGGAGAGCGGCATGAGCGGGAGCATCCCGGACGAACTGCTGGACCCGGCGGAGCGGATGGGGCCGGACGAACTGGCCGCGCTCCAGCTCGAACGGCTGCAAGCGACGTTGCGGCACGCGTATGACCATGTGGAGCCGTACCGGCGGAAGTTCGACGCCGCCGGGGTGCGCCCGGAGGACTGCCGGAGCCTGGCGGACCTGGCGCGCTTCCCGTTCACCACCAAAGCGGACCTGCGGGCTGCGTACCCGTTCGGGATGTTCGCGGTACCGATGGCCGAGGTGCGGCGGCTGCACGCGTCGAGCGGGACCACGGGCCTGCCGACCGTGGTCGGCTACACCGAGCACGACCTCGCGGCGTGGGCGGAGGTGGTGGCCCGCTCCATCAGGGCGGCGGGCGGTCGCCCGGGCCACAAGGTCCATGTGGCTTACGGCTACGGGCTGTTCACCGGCGGCCTGGGCGCGCACTACGGCGCCGAGCGGGCGGGCTGCACGGTGATCCCGGCGTCCGGCGGGATGACGGCGCGGCAGGTACAGATCATCCGGGACTTCGAGCCGGAGATCATCATGATCACCCCGTCGTACATGCTGACGCTGCTGGAGGAGTTCGAGCGGCAGGGCGTCGATCCGCGCGGGACCTCGCTGCGGATGGGGATCTTCGGCGCCGAGCCATGGACGGAGGGGATGCGGGCCGAGATCGAGGAGCGGTTCGCGATCGACGCGGTGGACATCTACGGCCTGTCGGAGGTGATGGGGCCCGGGGTGGCGCAGGAGTTCGTCGAGGGCAAGGACGGGCTGCACATCTGGGAGGACCACTTCCTGCCGGAGGTAGTGGACCCGATCACCGACGCGGTGCTGGGACCGGGCGAGGGCGGCGAGCTGGTGCTCACCTCGCTCACCAAGCAGGCGCTGCCCGTGATCCGTTACCGCACCCGGGACCTGACCCGGTTGCTGCCGGGCACGTCGCGCCCGGCGATGCGCCGGATGGAGAAGGTGACCGGCCGCTGCGACGACATGATCATCCTGCGCGGCGTGAACGTCTTCCCCAGCCAGATCGAGGAGATCGTGCTGCGCACCCCCGCGGTCGCGCCGCACTTCCGGATCGAGCTGACCCGGCCCGGCCGGATGGACCACATGGCGCTACGGGTCGAGGCGCGGGCCGACGCGGGACCCGAGCAGCGGGCGGCGGCGGCCGAGTCGATCGCCCGGGGCGTGAAGGACGGCGTGGGGGTGACGGTCGAGGTCACGGTGGTCGACCCGGAGACGCTTGAGCGTTCGGTGGGCAAGATCCAGCGGGTCAAGGACCTGCGCGACCTACACGACCTGCGCGACCGGTCCTGACCCCGGCCCGGGGCCGGCGAGTGGTCCGCAACCAGGCGACACCGGCCCTGGCCCGGGCAGGAGAACAGCAACCGGACCTCCGCCACGAGACCCGGCCCCGGTACGCGGCGGGAGCCCGGTAAACAACACGTGTCGGCCCCGTCGCGGCGTGGACCGCACTGTCGGTGCGGCCGGCGACGTCCTCGCCCGAACCCGCAGCGCCCGCGGCGGGTGGTGCACAGGTCCGCGGGTGCGGACCCGGCGCGCCCCCCAAGAGCGCGCCGGCGCCCCGAGCCCGTCCCGCCGTCCGCACCGACGCACTGCTCAGCAGGTCGAACGGCCAAGCTGCCACTCGACCGAACCGTCAGTCAGCCGAACCGTCAATCGGCCGCCGGGTCCACGGCCGGGTCCACGGCCGGGGCGAGGCGACGCAGGGCGATCTCCGCGAACAGGGCGGCGCCGTCGGGGAGGACCGCGTCGTCGAAGACCGCGTCGGGCGCGTGGTTGCCCGGGGCGGTGGCCGGGTCCCGGCCGGGCGGGCAGGCGCCGAGGCTCGTCATCACGCCGGGAACCTCGGCGAGCACCCGGCCGATGTCGTCGGAGACCAGCGCCGGACGGGTGGTCCGGGTGAAGCGTTCGGCGCCGAAGAGGTCGGCCACGGCCCGGCCGACCAGGTCGGCCTCGGCGGCGTCGTTCACAGTGGCCGGGTAGCCGGCGGCGTACTCGACCCGTACGTCCAGGCCGTGGGCCGCGCCGATGCCGCGGGCGGTGCGTTCGGCCGCCTCGGCGAGCCGGGCGAGGGTGGCGTCGGACAGCGCCCGCAGCGTCGCTTCGATCGTGGCCTGCGCGGGGATGATGTTGGGCCCGGTGCCCGCGTGCACAGTGCCGACGGTGAGCACCACCGGGTCGAACGGGTCGAAGCGGCGGGCGGGCAACGCGCCGAGTACGGTGACGAGTTCGGCCAGCGCCGGGATGGGGTCGCGGCTGCGGTGTGGCCAGGCGCCATGCCCGCCGGCACCGTGCAGGGTCACCGCCAGCGTGCCGTTGGCGGCCAGCGCGGGCCCCGCCGTGTTGCTGAAGAGGCCGGCCGGGGCGGACGCGCTGGAGTGCAGGGCGTAGGCCGCCACCGGGCGACTCCCGGTGGTCTCCAGCAGCCCCTCCTCCAGCATGAGCCGCGCGCCGTCGTGGCCCTCCTCCCCCGGCTGGAACATCAGCAGCACGTCGCCGGCGAACCGGTCACGCCGGGCGGCGAGCAGGTGCGCGGCCCCGGCCAGCATCGCGGCATGCTGGTCGTGGCCGCACGCGTGCCGGGGGCCGTCGGCGAAGGGCAGCGCGTCCAGGTCGGCGCGCAGCAGCACCGTGGGCCCCGGCCGCGTACCGGAGACCACCGCCACGACGGAGCTGAGCGCCGCTCCGACGCGCGTGTTCAGCCCCAAGCCGTCGAGGGCGGCGAGTACGGCCTCCTGGGTACGGGGCAGGTGGAGGCCGACCTCCGGGTGCTCGTGGACGGCGTGCCGCAACCGGTCGAGGCCGAGTGAACGGGCCTCGTCCACCAGGTCGTTCATCCGGCGGTGCCCCGCAGTGCGGGCAGTACGGTCTCGGCGATGCGGTAGGACTCCTCCAGCAGCGGGTTGCCGGACAGGATGAAGGTGTCCACCCCGAGGTCCTGGAACTCCCTGAGCCGGTCCACGACTTGGGCGGTGCTGCCGACGACGGCGGTGCCCGGCCCCGGGCGGAACAGGCTCATGCCCGGCCACAGGTTGGGGTGCTTCTCCAACTCCCTTGCGTGCTTGGGCACTCGGCCGCCGTGCTGGCGGAACTGCCGGGTCCAGCCCTCACCGTCCTTGCTCTGCGGGTCGCCGAGCATACGGGTGTACGTAGCCTGGCTGGTGACGTCGAGCAGCCGGTCGGCGGCGGCCCACGCCTGCTCCTCGGTGTCGCGGACGATGAGGTGCAGCCGCAGGCCGAGCCGCAGTTCGCGGCCGTAGTGGGCGGCGCGCTCGCGCACCCGGTCCAGCTTCTCCTTCAGCAGGTGCGGCGGCTCGCCCCAGGTGAGGTAGACGTCGACATGCTGGGCGGCCATCTCGATGCCGGGGGCGGAGGACCCGCCGAACCACAACGGGGTGTGCACGCCGCCCTGGATCGGGGCCAGTTCGCGCAGTCCCGCACCCGCGCCGGTCAGCTCGTAGAACCGGCCCTTGTGGTCGAAGACCTCGCCGGCGGTCAGCCGCTTGACGATGTCCCAGTACTCGGCGCTGAGTTCGTACCGCTCGTCGTGTTCGAGCTGTAGGCCGGCCTGGCGCAGCGCCTCGGTCGAGCCGTTGACGACGTTGAAGCGCAGCCGGTCCGGGCCGAAGAGGTGGGCGAAGCTCAGCGCCATCTTGGCGAGCATGGTCGGCGAGATGAGCCCGGGGTGTATCGCAAGCAACGGCTTGAAGCTCGGCCGGGTCTGCGCGGCGACCGCGCTGGCCAGCGGCCACACGTCGTACAGGTCGGTGGCGAACAGCGCGCCGTCGTAGCCCAACCGATCGACGGCAAGGCCGAGTTGCTGGAGGTAGGCCAGGTCGATGCTGCGTCGCCCGGCGGGCTCCCAGGGGTAGGCGCCTTCGCGCGGGATGATGTACCAGAGGATTTCGGGGCTGGGCACGGTCACTTCTCCGGGGCTTCGCGGGTCTCGACGGCTGCGGCTGCATCTGTGGCCACGGCGGTCGCGGCCGGGGTGGTCTCTGACCGGGCGGTCGCGAACGGATCGGTGACGGACGGATCGGTCGCGAACGGATCGGTGGCGAGGGATCGCGCGGCGACGGCGTCGAGGCCCGGGTGGCGGGTGTCCGCGACGGTGATCGGGCGGGGCAGGAATCCGGCCGCGGCGAGGATGTCGGCGGCCTCCTGCTGCTCGGCGAGGAAGGCGTCGGAGACCGGTTCGAGCTGCCAGGGCAGCGCGGCCAGCGCCTCGCGCCAGTCCGCCGCGCTGCCGCCCTGGTCGGCCGCGGCGATCTCGGCGGCCTCGTCCAGGTGGCCGGCGGCCCAGCTGTCCGCGGCCTGGAGCGCCCGGACGATCAGGCCGAGCAGGTCGGGGCGGCGGTCGGCGAGTTCACGGCGGGTGAAGAAGACCGAGCGGTCGGCGATCAGGTCACCTGCCTCCGCCAGGGTGCGGACCCGGTCGTCGCGGCGCGCGGCGGACAGTTCGGCGCCCTGCCCCACCCAGGCGTCGATGCCGCCGTCCAGCAGCCGCGCGTACGAGTCGGCGCCGGATCGCTGCGCGGTGATGTCGGCGCCATAGGAAAGACCTTGCTGGGCAAGGGACTTGGCGACGAAGTGGGTCTGCCAGGAGCCGATCGCCAGGTGCACGGTGCGGCCCTTGAGGTCGGCGAGGGAGGCGATGTCGCCGTCCGCACGGACCAGCAGGGCGCCGTGGCCGGGACGCGGCGCCGACACGGCCGGGTAGACGAGGTCGTGTCCGGCCGCCTGGGCGGACAGCGGCGGGGTGGAGCCGGTGCCGCCGAAGTCGATGGTGCCGTCGGCCAGCGCCGCCGCGGTGTCCAGGCCGCCGATCTGGTGCCAGGCAACGGTCTCGCCGGACGGGCGCAGCGCTTCTTCGAGCAGGCCGAGCCGGGAAAGGTGGTAGAGGGACGGATTGGCCTTGTGGACGCCGATGTTGACGGTCATACGGAGGTCTCCTTGGTGGCGGTGCAACCGGTATCGGGATCGGTGGTGCGGGCGTCGGCGGGGGCTGTTGCGCGGGCGGTGCCGTGACCCGAGGCGGGGGCGACGCCGGGTTTGACGCTGGGCTTGAAGCCGGGGCCGGGGCCGGGATCGGCGCCGGCAGCGTGCCCTGCGGCGGGTGGCACGCCGGCCACGGTCACGGACTCGCCGCGGCCCACGCCGAGTTCGGCGAGCAGCCGGGTACGCAGGGCCGCGAACCGCGGGTCGGCGCTGTCGCGCGGGTGATCGATGGCGATCCGCTCGTCGGACGCCAGGCGGCCGTCGCGCAGTACGGCCACCCGGTCGGCCAGCCGGATCGCCTCGTCGACGTCGTGGGTGACGAGCAGTACGGCGGGCCGGTGGCGACGGCACAGTTCGCCGACCAGGTCGTGCATCCGCAGCCGGGTCAGGGCGTCGAGAGCGGCGAACGGCTCGTCCAGCAGCAGCAGTTCCGGCTCACGGATCAACGCCCTTGCCAGCGAGACGCGTTGGGCCTCGCCGCCGGACAGGGTGGCCGGCCAGGCGCCGGCGTGCCGGTCGAGACCGACCTCGGCCAGGGCGCGCCGACCGGTCTCCTTGGTACGCGGGCCGCGCTGCAGCGCGACGGTGACGTTGGCCAGCACCTTCTTGGACGGCACCAGGCGCGGTTCCTGGAAGACGACGGTCCGCGACTCCGGGACCAGTACCGTGCCGTCGTCGTGCCGGTCGAGGGCGCCGATGATGCGCAGCAGGGTGGTCTTGCCGGTGCCGCTGGCGCCGAGCAGAGCCAGGAACTCGCCCTGCGCGATGTCCAGGTCGAGGCCGTCGAGCACGTTCCTGCTGCCGAAGGTGCGGCGCAGACCGCGGATACGGACGGCGGCCCGGCTGCCGGTACGGTCGTCGGCGCCGGTGCGGTGGTGGACATCGGCGCTGTCGAGGACGGTGGCGCCGTCGCGGGCATCGGCGCTGTCACGGACGCCGGTGCCGTCGGCCCCGTCCCGCCCGGCACCGTCCTGCGTCTGTCGTTTCCGGGCGCTGCCGGCGAGTGTCTCGCTCATCGTGCGGCCCCCTGGGTACGCCACGGCATGAGCAGCCGTTCCAGCAGTCGGGCGCTGCCGTCCGCGACCAGCCCGATCAGGGCGTAGATGAGGATGCAGACGGTGAGGATGTCGGTGCGGCTGTACTCCTGCGCCGTCGACATGAGGTAGCCGATACCGGCGGTGGAGTTGATCTCCTCGGCCGCGATCAGCGCGATCACGCTGAGGGTCATCGACAGCCGCAGCCCGGACAGCAGTGCGGGCAAGGCGCCGGGGAGCACCACCTCGCGGACCAGCGCCGGCCGGCCCATGCCGAAGCTGCGCATGGCCTCCACCAGCTTGCGGTCGGTGTTGCGCACCCCACCGGCGGCCGAGACGTACATCGGGAAGCTGGTCGCCACCGCGATCAGCACCACCCGGGCGGTCTCGCCGATGCCGAACCAGACCATGAACAGCGGGACCAGGGACAGGAAGGGGATGGTGCGCAGCAACTGCATCGAGGAGTCGAGCAGTTCCTCGCCGAGCCGGGAGAATCCGGTCAGCACGCCGAGCACCAGCCCGGCCGACGCGCCGATGAGCAGGCCGAATCCGGCCCGGGTCAGCGAGACGGACAGCGCGTCGCCGAGCTGGCCGCTGGTCCACAACTCCCTGAACGCGGAGAGCACTTGGCGCGGCGAGGCCAGCAGCGACGGGCTGAGCGTGCCCGAGGCGGACGCCCAGATCCAGACCAGCACCAGCGCCACCGGGCCGAGCAGCCGCAGCCCCAGGCTCAGCGCGCGCGGCCGCGGCCGCACCACTTTCGGACGCGGAACGACCAGCCCGGGCGCCGCCGGGTCCGTCGAGGTCCCGATCGAGGGGCTGCTCGATGGACCGCCCGAGGGGCTGCTCGATGGACCGCCCGATGTCATGCTCGACGTGCCGCCCGCGGCAGCCGCTGACGTGTCGACGGCCGCGCTGCTCACTTGACGCTCGCAGCGGTCGTGTCGATGTCGATCACATACGGCTTGACGTCGAAGACATCCTTGGTGATCTTCTGGTCGGCGAAGAACCGGGCGACGGTGGCGAAGTGCGCCAGCTGGGTCGCACCGATCGGCTGGGCGGTGCCGAGCGCCTTGTCGACGGGGAGTTCGACCGCCCGCTGGGCGGGGCTCACGGCCTCCGGACCGGAGTCGGTCTTGACGTTGAGATACGCCTCGGGGTTCTGCTGCTGCTTCAGCCCGGCGTCGTGCAGGTAGCTGTAGAGCGCCTTGACGACCTCCGGGTGCTGGGTGGCGAAGCCGTTGCGGACTGCCCAGACGGCGTAGTTGTCCGAACCGACCTGGCCGCCGGTGGTCAGGAAGCGCGCGCCGGAGTTGGCGATGGCCGGGATGGAGTACGTGGCCCAGGTCGACCAGGCGTCCACCTGGCCGGAGTTGAAGACCGGACCGATCTGGTTGGGCTGGAGGTAGACCCGCTTGACCTCGTCGGCCGGGATGTGCGCCTGCTGAAGGGCCTTGAGCAGCAGGTATTCGCTGGTGCCGCCGTGCCAGACGGCGACCTTCCTGCCGACCAGATCGCTGACGCTCTTGATGTCGGAGTTCTTCTTCACCAGGATGCCCTCGCCCAACTCGTCGGGGTCGACCGCGGAGAAGAGCTTGAAGCCGGGCGTCTGGGCCAGCGCGGCGATCGCGGAGGTGATGGAGCCCTCGGCGAAGTCCAGTGCGTTCGCGTCGAGTTCCTGTGCGGCGGGGGCGAACGCGCCGGCGGTGCCGGTCCAGGCCACCTTGGCGTGCACCTTGGCGAGTGCCTTGGCGAGCGAGCCGTCCTTACGTCCGAGGGCGAGCACTCCGGAGTTGCCGCCGTCGGGGATGCGGACGGTGACGGTCGCACCGCTGCCACCGGCGTCCGCGCGGGCCGAGCCCGTGGATGACGAGGAGCAGGCGGCCAGGGCCAGTGCGGCGAACAGGGAGGTGGTGGCGAGGGCTAGTTGACGGACGTGCACGGAAGGACTCCAGAAAGTGGCGGGCCGTGATCGGCGCGGGTTCAGGGTGTGGCGGAGGCGGAGGCGGTGCCGGCGGCCGGGGCGACGGCGCGGGTGCCGGCAGCCGGTCCCTCCGTGCCGGGCGCGTGCGGGGCGGCGGGCGCGTGCGAGCTGTCAGAAGCGTGCGAGGCGGTGGTCCGTGAGGGGGCGGCGACCGCGATGCCTGCGGTGCGGGCCGCGCGCAGTTCACGGGCCCGGCGCAACGGTTCGTGGTCCGCCCAGCCGGCGACGTCGACCGGCTCGGGCAGGAAGCCGTGCGCGTACAGGAACCTCTCCTGCTCGGCCAGCAGCGTCAGCCGCTCCTCGCTCAGGTCGAGTCCGAGGCTGCCCGCGGTGCCCGCGCGGTAGGCGCCGGCCACCCCGTCGGGGCCGGCTCCGGTCTCGGCGCCGAGGATGCGGGCCAGGTCGCCGGGGTGGGCCGCGGCCCATTCGGCGGCGTCGAGCAGCACGGCGAGGAAGCGCGTCACGAGGTCGGGCCGCTCGTCCAGCAGCCGCTGGTGGACGGTGATCGGCCGGGGCGTACCGTTGTTCACCCGGCTGCGGCGGTCGGGGGCGGCGTCCAGGTCGATCGCGATCTCGGCGCCGTAGCGGCGGGCGGTCTCGACGGCCACCGCGCCCTTGACGTAGACCGCGTCGACCAGGCCGTCTTGCAGCGCGGCCAACTCCCCTTCCCACTGGCCCTGTTGGACGCCGGACACCTCGACGAGCCGCGCGTCGTCCAACGTCAGGCCGGCCAGACCGAGGGCACCGGCGTGGCCGTGCAGCGCCATGGCCCGCCAGAAATCGATCGCGATGTCATGACGCGGGACGGCCAGCCGCCGGCCGCGCAACTGCTCGGGCGTGCGCAGGTCGCTGTCCGCGCGGACCAGGATGGACTGCCGCTCCTCGATCCAGGTCAGCGCGATCACCCTGGTCGCCTCGCCGCGTGAACGCGCCCACAGCGCAGGGACGTTGCCGCCCTCGCGGAACAGCGCGGCCAGTTCGTGGGTGAAGTGGCTGCGCGGCAGCCCGTCGCTGCGCTCGTCGGTGGAGGCGTCGCGCAGCGAGCGTACGGCGATGCCGTCGGGGGCGAACTCGGCCGCCAGGGTGCCGCGGTCGGCGGCGATGCCGGTGGCGGTGGGAACGGGGCAGCGGGTGAACCAGATCTCGTCCGGCTCGGACATGGGTGCTCCAGGCGGCAGTTGGGCGCGGGGATGCGGGATGCGGGATGCGGGCAAACGGACCGCGAGGCGGGATGGCAGAGCTGGCTGGGGTCGTGCGGCCTGCGGCCGGGCACGTGCGGGGACTCCGCAACGCCTTAAGTCGTACGGCGGTCGGCGGTGCGGCCGCGGTCAGCGACAGCTGGCGCCGCGGGACCGGCCGAGGTCCAGGTACAGCCGTGCGCACAGGGTCTGGCGGAAGGGGCTGAGCAGGCCGGACGTGGTTGTCACGGGTGGCTCCCTTCCGTTCCTGGTGCGTGGCGTGCGGTCTGCAACGGAGGCTGGCACACCCACTCGGCCGCGAGCAACACTTCCCATGATGTGGGATGCACTTGTGGGCGGGAGTTCACGGCCGGAGACGTGGCGCAATGTTCTGGCAACAGTTGCCGGATGGTGGCAGCCTCCGCATTCTTAAAGGCCTTGACGACGGATGCGCGCACGAAGTCTGCCGACGCGCCCCCGGGAGCGCAGGCGGTCACCCGCGCACTCCGGCTGCTGCACTGCTTCCGGGACAACGCGGGGGAACTCAGCGCCTCCCAACTCGCCCGCCGGATGGACCTGTCGGTGTCCACCGCCCACCGGCTGGCCCGTACGCTGGTCGCGGCCGGCTTCCTGGAGCAGGACGAACACAGCGCCCGCTACCGGCTCGGGCCCTCCGTGGCCGAGCTCGGCCAACTCTCCCTGCACCAGCGGGGGATGCACCGTGCGGTGCCCGAACTCGACGCGCCGGCCCGGGCCGCGGGCACCACCGCCGACCTGGCGATCCGCAGCGGCGACCACGCCGTGATCCTGGTCGGCGGCTCGGTCAACCCGGCGGCGGGCCTGGGCCTGCGCCGCCCGCTGCACTCCACCGCCCTCGGCAAGGCGCTGCTGGCGTGGGCGCGCCCCGGCGAGCGCGACCTGGCCGCGCTGCCCCCGCTGCGCGCACACACCGACCGGACCATCACCGACCTGCACGAACTGCGGGCCGAGTTGGAGCGGGCGTGGGCCGCGGGCTACGCGCTCAACGACGGCGAGTCGGCCTACGGGGTGCGCACCGCGGCCGTACCCGTTCTGGACTCGGACGGCCACGCGCAGGCCGCACTGGCGGTGCGCTCGACACCCGACGTGCTCACCGATGCGCGGCTGCCCTGGTTCGTCGCCCGCGCCCGGGCCTGTGCCGCGGCGCTCGAAGTGCTGCTGCTGCCACCGTCGCGGCGCCGGGCGCCTCTCCTCGACTGATCCGGCGGCGGACGGCGCGGCTCATCACGTGCGGATAGTGCGGCGGACCACGCGCAGGGCGACGCACCGGACGACGTGACGGGCGGCGACGTGACGACAGGGCCACCGGTCGGATCGTCAGCTCGACGTCGGCCGGAGAATCGGAAGATCGGTCGTCAGCTCGACGGCCAGAAGATCATCTGCACGGCCCAGCCGAGCAGGCCGGCGACGAAGAGAACCACCACCGCCATGATCACGCTGATCGGCAGGGCGCCCCAGCCGCGGCTGAGCGGCTCGCGCTCCGGTCCGTCCAGGCCCGAGACCCCGGACTCCGCCGGCGGTGTCTGACCGGGACGGGGCTGGGCGTCCCCGACGACGCTCAGCCCCTCGTCGGCCACGTGCGGGTTGGTGTGGGCAGCGGTCGCCATGGCGGCGCTCCATCCGATCGCGCGGTTCGCGGGAAGTTCCGTACGTCAGCCGCATACCCCGAGAAAACCGCGCAAACCTCCGAAAGCGCCCGCGCGACGGCTCCCGGACAGCGCAACGCCCGCCCGCCCCGTTGCAAGGGGACGGACGGGCACCGCCGAAACCACTGCCAAGAACCACGGCCGAAACCGCTTCCGGAAGCCCGGCCGGAGCCCCGGGAAGCCCCCGGGAACGGGAAGCCCCGGACGCCCGGAAAGCGCCGCCGCGTCTTCGCGCCGCCGCCGCATCCGCTCGGCGCCGCCAAGACGCGGTCAGTCCAAGACGCGGTCAGTCGATGTCGACCGGGCCGTCGGAGGAGCCGCCGCGCTTGTCCTTGCCGCCGACGTGCCCGCGCAGCGTCAGCCCGGTGCCGGGCGCCTCGCCGTTCTGCTCGCCGCCGAGGTTCTTGCGGACCGAGTCGAGGATGGTGAGGCCCTGGCTGACCAGGCCCGCCGCGATCTCGCTGAGGCCGTCCGCGCCGTTGAGCACGTTGACGTTGGCGCCGGACAGACCCGCCGACGCCTCCTTGACGATCTGCGGGAGCTGGTCGATGAGCATCCGGTCCAGCGCGACCCGGTCGTGCGACGCTGCGGCGGCGGCCTGAATCCGCATCCGCTCGGCTTCGGCGACCGCCAGCACCCTGATCCGCTCCGCCTCGGCCTCGGCCGGCTTGACGATCTCCGCGACCAGCTGCTGCTGGCGCAGTTCGGCCGCGCGCAGCGCCAGTTCGGTCTGCGCGGCGAGCACCTCCTGCTGGGCGTGCGCCTGGGCGAGCGGCCCCGCCTGAGCGGCCTGGGCCTGGGCCCGGTCCACCTCGGCGCTGTACTCGGCCTGCACGACCGCGGTCTGCCGGGCGTACTCCGCCTGGTTCCGAGCCGCGACCTGCTGCGCCTCGACGGACGCCTGGGTGGCCTGCGCCTGGGCGATCTGCGCCTGCCGCTGGATGGCGGCCTTGTGCGGCGCCGACATGGCGTCGATGTACCCGGTCGCGCCGTCGTCGATCGACTGGATCTGGAGCGAGTCGACGGTGAGGCCGATCTTGCCCATCTCCGACTTGGAGGTCTCCAGCACCTCCTTGGCGAGTTTCTGCCGCTCGGTGACGATCTCCTCGACCGTCATCGAGCCGATGATCGACCGCAGGTGGCCGGCGAAGATCCGCCCGGTGAGGACCGACATCTGGTCCTGGTCGGACAGGAAGCGCTGACCGGCGTTGACGATGCTCTCGTGGTCGTTGCCGACCTTGAACGCGATGACCGCCTTCACGGTCAGCGCGATGCCTTGCCGGGTCACGCAGGTCTCCGCGACCTCCGCCTCGCACAGCGCGAGGGTCAGGAAACGGGTCTTGCGGAAGACCGGCAACACGAACTTTCCATGCCCGGTCACGACACGGAAGGGCGCACCTCCCAGCCCTCGGCGACCACCCGAGATCAGCATCGCCTCATCTGGCGCGGGTACGCGGTATCCCAACATCCATAGTCTCCTTCGTGTGCTCGGGTCGATCGGTCCTTCGTGTACGGTCAGCCGGCCGGTGTGTCGAGTCCGTCGAGCCACTCGATGACATCGACCTGGCGGCTGCCGCGGGATTCCACCACCAGCACGGTCGCGCCCTTGGGCAATGGTTCGTCCGACCAGGCCAGAAAGGCTTCGGAGCCGCCTCTGACCCGCACCAGGACCTCGCCGGGACCGGCAGGTCCGCGGGTGCCGATCAGCAGTTCCCCCGTGCAGCCGATCACGGCATCGTCCGGTGCCATCTCCGGCCGCCCCCTTGTCGTCGTGGTTGTGCGAATTCCGACCGTGACCATCCTCCCACCTGGGGGCCTCAAGGGATCACCGGTGGTTGTTACGGAATACGCATGCCGTGCTTCCGCGGTTCCAGCCGGGGAGGGGCACTTTGACGCCCCGGTCCGCGGGCTCGTACGCCGTACGGCCGCCGCCGATCAGCCGGTCGTCGCCACGAACTCGCGCAGCGCGCCGGCGAGCAGGTCGGGCTGGTCCTCGGGGACCAGGGTGCGGGCGTCGGCGACCTCCAACAGGCGGCCCTGCGGCAGCAGTTCGGCCAGCCGGCGGCCGTGTGCGAGCGGCATCATCCGGTCCTCGGTCGCCCACACCACCAGTGCCGGGCGGTCGAAGCCGCGCAGCGCCTCGGCGGCCTCCACCATCTCGCCGCGGCGCGTCCCGAGCAGGTAGCGGCGCAGGTCGGCGCGGATGGCGCGGTCGGTCAGCAGCGGCCGCATCCAGTTGTCGATGACCTCGCCGGGTACCGGGTACTTGCTCAGCACGCCCAGGCCCGCGGTGGAGCGGCGCAGCCGCCGGGCCGCCATCA
Organism: Streptomyces sp. NH27; assembly: GCF_056859195.1. Taxonomy (NCBI): domain Bacteria; kingdom Bacillati; phylum Actinomycetota; class Actinomycetes; order Kitasatosporales; family Streptomycetaceae; genus Streptomyces; species Streptomyces sp. NH27. Next base: position 15,341 of record NZ_JACEGK010000016.1, on the reverse strand, counting down.
TCCGCAGCGCCGGGTACAGGGCGCCGGGGATGTGCGCCGCAAGGGTGATCATCTTGCCGGGTAGGCCAGGCGGGTAGTTCTCGAACGCCTCGCAGGAGACCAGCGCCAGCCGGGCGATCCGGTCGCCGTGGAAGGCGGCGACCTGCTGGGCGCGGCCGGAGTCGACCTCGGCGAGCGTCACGTCGCGCAGGTCGAGCCGGTCCAGGAACTCCGCGGCGAGCGCGGCGACCGCCCGCGGCGACAGGTCGGCCTCCGGGCGCATCGGGGTGCGGTGGCTGCCCTCGGGCAGCGTCGGGGTCAGGCAGCGGTGGTCGGCACGCAGGTCGTCGACGACCTTCCGCCACACGCTGCCGTCCTGGGCGAGGCCGTGCAGCAGGACCAGCACCGACCCGTCACCGCCGGTGTCCCCGTAGGCGATGGTGCCCGCGCCGAGTTCGATCATGTGCTGCTCGTCCGCCGTGCCAGTCGTCATGACTGTCCACGTCCCCGTTTCCATCCGTTGTGTCCGCTTCCACCCGTCCGCGCGCCTGCCGAGCGCCGTCCGGAGGACAGACCAGATCCTCGGATGTGACAGTGGCAGGACGGGGTTGAGGTGTCCGCGCCGGGTGGGCGGCTGGAATGATCAACGCACCCTCCCGGTTCAGGAGGCTACGGCACCGCTCGGCGCCGCCGCAGTCAGGGTCGGCGGTTTCGGCGTGCCCGGCGGCACCGAGCCGTGCCAGGGTGAGGGCACGCAGGGTGCGGTCAACGCAGTTCACACGGTGGGAGGCTGGATGTTCCGGGGCTTCACGGCTCCCTTGTCGGACCGGGCCGAAGAGGACCGCAGCGAGCGGGACCGCGACAGCACGGCGTCGCCCTGGGCGTACATCCGCACCGAGACCGGCAGCGCCGCGGTGCTGCTGGCCGCGACGGTCGCGGCGCTGGTGTGGGCGAACGTGGCGCCGGGCGACTACGCGTCGACGTGGGCGACCCGGTTGTCGGTGCAGTGGGGCGGTCACGGCGTCGACCTGGACCTGCGCGAATGGGTCAACAGCGGCCTGATGACGTTGTTCTTCCTGGTGGTGGGGCTGGAGGCGCGGCGCGAGTTCGACATGGGCGAGCTGCGCGACCGGCGCCGGATCGCGCTGCCGCTGCTCGCCGGGATCAGCGGCATGATCGTGCCGGTGGCGATCTACCTCGCGGTGAACTCCGGCGGCCACGCCGGGCACGGCTGGGGCGCGGCGATGTCCACCGACACCGCGTTCGCGCTGGGCATGCTCGCCCTGCTCGGGTCGCGCTTCCCGCGCCGGCTGCACACCTTCATCCTGACCGTCGCCGTGGTCGACGACTTCGTGGCGCTGGCGGTGATCGCGGTCGCCTACAGCAAGCACATCTCGTGGACGCCGCTGGCGGTCGGCATCGGGTTCCTGCTGGTGACGGCGGCGATCCGGCGCGCCGGGGTCCGGCGCGGCGGGCCGTACGCGGTGCTCGGGATCGCGGCGTGGACGGCGTTCGTGCACTCCGGGGTGGACCCGGTGGTCGTCGGTCTGATCATCGGCCTGCTGGCGTTCGCGTACCCGGCGCCCCGCGACGCCCTGGAGCGGGCCAGCGGCCTGTTCCGGTCCTTCCGCGAGCAGCCCACGCCCGAACTGGAGCGGGAGGCGCGGCTGGGCCTGGCCTCCGCGCTGTCCCCCAACGACCGCCTGCAACGGCTGTGGCACCCCTGGTCCAGCTACGCGATCGTGCCGCTGTTCGCGCTCGCCAACGCCGGCATCGAGATCAACGGCTCCCTGCTGTCGCGGGCGTACACCTCCCCGATCACGCTGGGCATCCTGCTCGCCTACGGCTTCGGCAAGCCCATCGGCATCGTGGGGTCCACGGCGCTGGCCACCCGGTTCAGCCGCGGCCGGATGCGCCCGCCGGTCGGCTGGGCGGCGGTGACCGGCGGCGGCACCATCGCCGGGATCGGCTTCACCGTCTCCCTGCTGATCGCGACGCTGGCGTTCTCCGGGCGGCAACTGGACGAGGCGAAGATCGGCGTCCTGAGCGCCGTGGTCTTCGCGATGCTGAGCACCTCCACGGTCGCGCTGGTGACCTCCCGGCTGCCCGAGGCGCGGCGGGCCCGGGCGCTGCTGGGCACCGCGCAGTCCGTGGTCGACCTGGCCGAGCCGGTCGACCCCGACCACGACCACGTCCGCGGCCCGCTGAACTCCCCCGTGACCGTGGTGGAGTACGGCGACTTCGAGTGCCCCTACTGCGGGCAGGCCGAGAGCGTGGTGCGCGAACTGCTCGCCGACTTCGGCGACGTGCGCTACGTCTGGCGCCACCTGCCGCTGACCGACGTGCACCCGCACGCGCAACTCGCCGCGGAGGCGTCCGAAGCGGCCGCGCTGCAGGGCGGGTTCTGGCAGATGCGCGACCTGCTGTTCACCCGTCAGGAAGAGCTGGGCATCAAGGACCTGATCCGGCACGCCGACGACCTCGGCCTCGACCTGGACAAGTTCCGGCACGCGCTCAGGGCCCGCAAGGGCGCGGCGCGCGTCGCGCGGGACGTGGAGTCGGCCGACCTCAGCGGGGTCGCCGGCACCCCGACGTTCTTCATCAACGGCCGCCGGCACCACGGCGCCTACGACATCGCGAGCCTGTCCGCGGCCGTGGTGGCCGCGCGCGACCGCGCCGTCCTGGTGGACGGCGGCGGCCGCGGCGACGGTTGACGGCCGGGTGGGGGCGCGGCGGCGTCGCCGCGTCCCACCCGGCCGTGTCGGGGGCGGTTCAGGCCGCCCTGACCGCGAGCGGCGGCACCGGTTGCTGGTGGCCGCCACTGGCCATCATCCGGACCTCGCCCTCACCGCTGATCTCGGCACGCACGATGCCGGTGTCGTCCTCGTAGACGGGGTAGCCACCCGCGCCCGAGGCGTCGGTGCGGTGTACGACGACGACGTCGTCCTCGACGGCCGGGGCCTGGAAGACCAGTTCATAAACGGCGGGATACTCGTCCATGGGCACACACCTCCCCAGGGGCAGTACTCCATCATCTCGCGAATCGTCCGATTCCGCCTCTCGGGGACGTACGCTGCTGGCGTGGACATCGGCGCCGAACCCCTGGCACGGACCGCGGCAGCCGCGCCCGACCCCGCGGCGCTGCTGGGCGGGCTGCTCGCGCTGGCCGGGCGCGGCCGGGTCGTGGTGCTGAGCGGGGCGGGCCTGTCCACGGAGTCCGGCATCCCCGACTACCGGGGCGAGACCGGCCGGCGGCGGCGCGGCAACCCGATGACGTACCAGGAGTTCACCGGCAGCGCCGGGAACCGCCGCCGTTACTGGGCGCGCAGCCACCTCGGCTGGCCGTCGATCGCCGGTGCCCGGCCCAACGCGGGCCACCGGGCGGTGACCCGCCTGGTCGACGCCGGGCTGGTGTCGGGGGTGATCACGCAGAACATCGACGGGCTGCACGCCGCCGCGGGCACGCCCGACGCGGTGGAGCTGCACGGCAGTCTGCACGCGGTGGTCTGCCTGGACTGCGGCGCCCGCGGCTCGCGGGAGGACCTGGCGGAGCGGTTGGACGCGGCGAACCCCGGATTCCGGGCGGTGACCGCGCGGCTGATCGCCGACGGCGACGCCGACCTGCCCGCCGAGCAGGTCGCCGCGTTCCGCACGGTGGCCTGCACCGCGTGCGGCAGCGGCGTCCTCAAGCCCGACGTGGTGTTCTTCGGGGAGCAGGTGCCCCTCCCCCGCGTGGGCCGCAGCTACGGCCTGGTCGACGCCGCCTCGCTCCTGCTCGTCGTCGGTTCCTCGCTCACGGTGATGTCGGGCCTGCGGTTCGCGCGCCACGCGGCGAAGCACGGCACTGCGGTGGCCATCGTCAACCAGGGCCCCACCCGGGGCGACGACCTGGCCGCCCTGCGCCTCGACCTCCCGCTCGGGCCGGCCCTCACCGCCCTCGCCGACCGCCTCGGCGGGTGAGGCGGGCGATCGGCTGAGCGGTCCGCCCGGCGGCGGGCGTCAGGTGAGCAGACCGGTGCGGTAGGCGGCGGCGACCGCGGCGGCCCGGTCGCGTACGCCGAGCTTCGCGTAGATGTGCAGCAGGTGCGTCTTGACGGTGGCCTCGCTGATGAACAGCTTCCGGGCCGCCTCCCGGTTGGTCGTGCCCGCGGCGACCAGGCGCAGCACCTGCAGCTCTCGGTCGGTGACCGTCTCGGCGGGCACTGCCGGCTCGCGCACCCGGCCGATGAGCTTCTGCGCGACCGTGGGTGCGAGCACGGGCCGGCCCTGGTGGGCGGCGCGCACGGCACGGACGAGTTCGTCGCGCGGCGCGTCCTTCAGGAGGTAGCCGGTGGCGCCCGCCTCGATCGCGGGCAGCACGTCGGCGTCGCTGTCATACGTGGTGAGCACCAGCACATGGATGGCGGGGGCGCGCTCGCGCAGCAGGCCGATCGCCTCGACGCCGCCCATCCGCGGCATGCGCAGGTCCATCAGCACCACGTCCACGCCGAGCGCGAGCGCCCGGTCCACGGCCTCGGCCCCGTCGGCGGCCTCGCCCGCGACCTCGAAGTCCGGGTCGCCGTCGAAAACGCCGCGCAGGCCGTCACGTACGACGGGGTGGTCGTCGGCGACGAGCAGGCGAATGGTCACACGCCATTCTCCATGATCGGCGCCCGCCCGGTGCCGGCGCGTCCGCTGCCCGCGGGGCCGATCCGCTCGGCGGCCGCACCGCCTTCCGTCATCGCACGATCGGCGGGGCCGGGCAGCAGCGTCACCGCCGGCACGCCGGCGCTGAGCGCGGTCCCGTCGCCCGGCGCGCTCTCGATCGCCAGGAAGCCGCCGACCTGGCGCAGCCGCTGCCGCATCGCGGTGAGCCCGAAGCCGTGGCCGTCCGCGCGCTGCTCGGCGCGCTCGCATGCGGTGGCGTCGAAGCCCGCGCCGTCGTCGAGGACGTCGAGGACGACGACCTCGTGGGTGTAGGAGAGGGTCAGTCCGGCCCGTTGCGCGCCGGCGTGCTTGGCGATGTTGGCCAGGCCCTCCTGGGCGGTACGGAACAGGACGACCTCCAGCGCGGGCGGCAGCGGTACGGCGTCGCCGGTGACCTCGACGCGGACCGCGATCCCGGAGGTCTGGGTCCACTGTTCGGCGAGGTCGCCGATGGCGCCGGGCAGGTGGGCGGCGGTGTCCAGCAGGCCGGGCCGCAGCGCCTGGACCGAGCGGCGGGCCTCGGCCAGCGACTCCCGGGCGAGCCGCCGGGCCAGTTCCAGGTGCCGGGTACGGCGCTTCGGGTCGCCGTCGAACCGGTCGGCGGCCTCCAGTTGGGTGACGATGCCGGTCAGGCCCTGCGCGATGGTGTCGTGGATCTCGCCGGCCATCCGCTGCCGCTCGTCTTGGATGCCGGCTTCCCGCGCCTGGGTGACCAGTTGGGTGTGCAGGCCGGCGTTCTCCTCCATCGTCTCGTGCAACCGCCGGTTGGCCTCGGCGAGTTCGTCGATCATCCTGGCCCGCCGCCGGCTGCGCTGGTCCTCCTCGATGCCCTGGTAGGTGATCGCACCGGCGACGAGCATGTTGACGAGCACCAGCCCGACGTACACGGCGGTGCCCCCACCGTGCAGGTTGCGGACGCCGCCGATCTGGCTGAGGGCCATCGCCGCCGCGTTGAGCGCGATGGCCGGTGGCCGCAACCTCCTTGGCAGCAGCGCCACTTGGAGATAGCCGGTGAAGCCGAAGAAGCCGAAGAACGGGTTGAGCAGGACCAGGCTCACGATGAAGGCCATCAGCCCGACGTAGAAGACGATCGCCCTGCCCTGGCGCCCGGCGGGTGTCGGGTACGGCACGTCCATGAACCACAGCCACAGCGCGGCGGCCGCCGACCAGCCCACCACGACGCCGATGTACAGCGCGCGGTACGGCCCCAGGCCGACCGCCAGCACCAGCGAGACCGCCAACCCGCCGTAGGGCAGGTGGTGTTGGAGCTGCTGGAAGCGCTCGTCCTTCGCCTGCTCGCTGCCGGGTGGCTGCCCCGGGTCCGGGACCGGCCCCGAGCCGGTGCCGCGCGCAGTCCGCTCCGCGTTCACCCGCCCATCATTCCCAACGGAAGGCGCGTACCGCCAGCACGCTGCCGACCACGGTGTACCCGGCCAGCACCAGCAGGTGCTGCCACAGGGCTCCCTCGCCGGACCACGCGGCCATCACCGCGCCGAACGGGACGCACTCGCCGATCTCCCGCAGGGAGTGCGGCATCTCCGCGACCGGGAAGTACAGGCCGCTGAAGAAGAAGTTCAGCACCATGACGGGCACGCCGAAGCCGGTGGCCGCGCCGGTGGTGGGCACCAACGCGGCGACCACCAGGCCGAGCGCGAGGACCGCGCTGCTGCCGAGCACGAACGACGAGATCACGGCGCCCTGATCGGACGGCGCCGTGACATGGAAGGCGAGCCGGCCGACGGCGATGATCAGGCCGACACCGACCACGATCAGCCCCGCCACGATGGTGAGCAGCGCGGCGAGCATCCCGGCGACCGGCACCGGACTCACCGACATCCGCCGCAGGACGCCCTTCTCGCGGAGGGCGGCCATGTTCATCGGCAGCATGACGCAGCCGAGGAAGAGCGGCACCATCGCGGCGATGGTCGGCACGTACACGTCGATGACGCTCCGGCCGCCCAGGGCGTCGGAGGCGGTCCTGAAGGCGGGGATGTTGCCGAAGAGGATCACCATGCCCAGCGGGAAGAGCAGCCAGAACACGGCGGCCGGTTCGCGGAACAGCAACCTCCCCTGGGTGACGGTCAGCGCGCGGAAGCCCTGTCGGGTCATCCGCGGGACGGCGGGTGCGGTGGCGCTCATCGGGATGTCCTTGTCTGTACGGGGTCGATGCGGGACCGGCGCGGGGTCGATGCAGGGCAATCCCGGACCGGCGCGAGGTCCATGCGGGGCAATCCCGGACCGGCCGATTGCACGGGAGGCGCGGCTCGGTGCGGTGCCGGTCGGGGCTACGACCCGCCGTCGTCGCCGGTGAGCACGATGAACGCGTCGTCGAGGGTCGCCTGCTCCACCCGCAGGTCCGCGGCGACGATGCGCCGCCGGGCGAGCAGCGAGGTGACGGCGAGCACGAGGTTGCCGTCACCGGTGATCTCGACCTGCGAGCCGCGCCAGGTCAGGGTGCTCACCTCGGGCAGTTCGCGCAGCAGCGCGTCGTCGAAGGCCACCGAGGGCCGGAAGCGCATCCGCTGGGGCCGGTCGCCGCGTGCCGCCAGGCCCGCCGGGGTGTCGACGGCCACCACCCGGCCGGAGTCGATCAGCGCGACCCGGTCGCACAGCCGCTCGGCCTCCTCCATGAAGTGGGTGACCAGGACGACGGTGACACCGGACGCGCGGACCTGCTCGACCAGTTCCCAGGTGGTGCGCCGGGCGTGCGGGTCCAGTCCGGTGGTCAGCTCGTCGAGGACGACCGCCCGGGGGCTACCGACCATCGCCAGCGCGATCGCAAGGCGCTGCTTCTGGCCGCCGGAGAGCTTCTTGTAGCGGGCGGCCGCCTTGTCGCGCAGGCCGAGCAGATCCAGCAGTTCGCCCGTGTCGGCCGGCCGCCGGTAGAACGACGCGAACAGGTCGAGGATCTCGCGGACGGTGAGCCTCTCCGGCAGCCCGCTCTCCTGGAGTTGGACGCCGAGCACCTGGCGGAGCGCGTCGCGCTCACGGGCCGGGTCGTGGCCGAGCACGGACACGGTGCCGCCGTCCGGGACGCGCAGGCCGGACAAGCACTCGACGGTGGTGGTCTTCCCGGCGCCGTTCGGGCCGAGGATTCCGAAGATCTCGCCCTCGTCGACCGTGAACGACACGTCGTGCACGGCGATGACGTCGCCGTAGCGCTTGTGGAGGCCGTCGACCTCGATGACCGTCATGCCGCGCTCCTCTTCCCGTCGGGTTCTTCCCTTGCGTACGGCGGGTGTTCGCCGTCATCGAGAAGGCTCCCGCCGGGGCGCGGGCGGGCGGATCGACCGCCGGGGCGGGACGCGGCCGCGATAGGTGGACGCGGTCATCCACCGATCGGTTGATGCTCCGGGCGGGCAACCGGTCGCGGCGCGGTTCGGCACGGGTCAGGCGGTACGAGCCAGGGCCGACGGGCCCTGGAACGCGCCGACGGCCACCGCGGCACGGCGCCCCGAACGCGGCCTGACCCACCGCCGTATCCGTATCCGCGGCCGTATCCGTATCCGCGGCCGTATCCGTGGCCGTGCCGCCGTCGCCCGTAGACCGTCGGCCCCGGTCGGTCGGCCCCGGTCAGGGCGCCACGTCGAGGACGCGCGCGGTGCTGCGGAAGCGCGCCCGATACGTCGTCGGAGCCACCCCCAGGGACTGCTGGAACGCGCGCCGCATGGACTCGGCCGAGCCGAACCCGGCCTGCTCGGCCACGGTGTCGACGGCGTCGTTGCCCGCCTCCAGCAGGGCCTGAGCGGCTTCCAGGCGGACGGACTCCGCGTACTGGCCGGGAGTCAGCCCGGTGTCGGCGCGGAAGAGCCGGCCGAGGTGGCGGGGGCTGACCCCGGCGGCGCGGGCCAGGTCGTCCATGCGGTGGGCCGCGGCCGGGTCGGCGCCCACCGCGTCCATGACCTGGCGCAGCGCCGGGTGCCGGGCCTCGCGTGGCGCCAGCCGGGCGCTGAACTGGGACTGCCCGGCCGGCCTGGCCATGAACACCACGAGTTGCCGGGCGACCGCCCTGGCCAGGTCGGCACCGTGGTCCTCCTCGACCAGCGCGAGCGCGAGGTCGATGCCCGCGGTGACGCCCGCCGACGTGGTCACCCGGCCGTCGCGCACGAACAGCGGGTCGGGCTCGACGGCCACCCGCGGGTAGGCGGCGGCCAGTTCGGCCGCGTGCTGCCAGTGCGTCGCCGCGCGGCGGCCGTGGAGCAGGCCCGCCTCGGCGAGCAGGAACGCGCCCGCGCAGACCGACGCGACCCGGCCGGAGCGGGCGGCGAGCGCCTCGACGATGCCGGTCAGCGCGCGATCGCCGACCGCGTGCCGCCAGTCGGCGCGGCCGGGCACGACCAGCGTGCCGAGCCGGCCGCTGAGCGCGTCGGCCGCGGTGTCGGCGCCGATCCGCACCCCCGCGGAGGTGCGTACGTCGGCGCCCGCGGCGCTGACGATCCGTACGTCGTACCGGGCGCCGTAAGCGTTGGCGGTGGTGAAGACCTCGACCGGGCCGGTGACGTCGAGGAGTTGCACCTGGTCGAAGGCGAGGACGGCGACGGCGTGGCGGGGGTGCGCGGCGGCCCGACCGGCAGCCGGACCCGCCGTTCCCGCCGTTCCCGGGGTTCCCGGGGTTCCCGGGGCTCCCGGGGCTCCCGGGGCTCCCGGGGCTCCCGGAGTTCGCGCCGCCGGCCTCACTCCGGCCACGGGGAGTCGAGGATCGTGGTGACGAAGTCGCCGCGCTCGAAGCCGGGGACGTACGCGGCCAGTACGTCGGCCTTGACGTTGCCGAAGGTGGTCTCCGGCTTGGTGCGGATGCCGTCGGTGAAGGCGGCGAGGATGCGGCGCTTGAAGTCGGGGCGGGGGTGCAGTGCGACGATCGCGGCCCGGTCGGCATCGCTGATGTCGCCGTAGCCGATGCCGAGCACGTCGTACTCCACGCCCGCGGTGGTCAGCGCGACTTCGGGCTCCATGTACTGCGGGACGCCGGGCGTGGTGTGCAGGGCGATCGCGGTCCACACCCGGCGGACGCTGTCCTCGGGGACACCGTGGGCGTGCAGGAACCTGCGGGCCTCGTCTGCGCTGTCGACCTCGAAGCGCCGGCCGCTGCCACGGAAGCGCTCACCGAGGCCGAGGTCGTGGAACATCGCGGCGACGTAGAGCAGTTCGGGGTCGAAGCTCAGGTCGCGACGGCGGCCCTGGAGGCTGCCGAAGCAGTAGACCCGCCGGGAGTGGTGGTAGATCAGCTCGGTCGCGGTGTCGCGGACCAGTTCGGTGGCCTCGCGGGCCAGGGCGGTGTCGGGGAAGCGCACGCCTGTCTGCTCGACGGTCTCGACGGTCATCGGTGTCACCTGCGCAATTCTTCGATCGGCCGGTCCTCCGGGTGCGGCCGGGCCTCGGCCGCCACTCCTCCAGCATCGGCCCGAACGCGTCCGCCCGCCATGGCCGTGGCGACGGGCTCCCCACAGATACGGACATCGGGCCGGGGCGGCGCGGCGGCGACCACCACGATGCCGGTCACGGCGGCGGCCCGCACGCCGGCCTCGGGCAGGCCCGGCGGCCGGCGGATCCGGCCTACCGCAGCGAGCCCGAGCCGCGGGAGCGGTTCGGCCACGCCGCGCAGGGCGGTGAACGCCGCTGGCACGGCGGACGGTACGCGGTCGAGTCGTATCTCGACCACCACGCGGACAAGCCGGTCCGCAGGTTCGACGCGGGCGGCTACGTGATACTGACCGAGGTGATGAACGCGCACGACGTCGGGCGGGGGCGGGGCGGCGGCGCTGCGCCGCGTGACGGCGCCGACGCTGGACGTCCGGGGTGGACTCCGACCGGCTCCATCCGCCCGCCCAGCAGGAGGAGTTGGCCGCGGGCATCGCGTGCGCGGACCGGATGCGGACGGCCCGGTCGCCGTACGGTCACGACGGCTTCCTGATCGAGGTGGATCAAGTGGCGGAGCTGGTCAGCGAGTTGACGGCGGGTCTTGGGCGTCCGTATCCGCATGGCGATCGGCCGGCACGCGGTGTGGCGAAGCGCACGTGACATGCGTTGACGTGCACGTTCGCACGCCCGTACGCTGGCAGTTCGTGAGGGCGTGAGGAAGCCGGTGGGATTCCGGCACGGTCGCGCCACTGTGTACCCGGCCGCCTCCAGGGGCGTTCGGAAGTCAGACACTTCGCCGTCACGCCGCTCCATTCGACCGAGGGACGCAGCATCCCCGAAGGAGGCCCCACCGTGAGTTCCGTGTCCACCCCCACGTCTTCCGACGCCACGCCGGTCGTACTGCCCGTTTCCAAGGCCGTGCTGTGGCTGGCCGGCACCTCGATCCTCGCGCTCGCCCTGTACTACTTCATCGGCGTCGACCAGGGCGCGGTCTCGGTGTTCGGCAGGGACATGCACATCCACGAGTTCGTGCACGACGCCCGGCACTTCCTCGGTTTCCCCTGCCACTGACGGCTCTCACGGCAGGCGGACAACTCGACATGGAAAAGCGACTCATACTGCGCGGCGTGCTCGCCGGCGCGATCGCGGGCCTGCTCGCGTTCGTCTTCGCCCGGATCTTCGCCGAACCGCAGATCAGCAAGGCGATCGACTACGAAAGCGGGCGGGACGCCGCACAGAACGCCCTCGACAAGGCCGCGGGCCTGCCGGTCTCACCGGCCGGACCCGACCTGTTCAGCCGTACGGTGCAGGCCGACGTCGGCATCGGCGTGGGGCTGATCCTGTTCGGCGCCGCGATGGGCGCCATCTTCGCGGTGGTGTACACGGTGTGCCTGGGCCGGGTCGGCAACGTCCGGCCGCGCACGCTGGCGCTGCTGGTGGCCGGCGGCGGCTTCCTCGGCTTCTACCTGGTGCCGTTCCTGAAGTACCCGGCCAACCCGCCGGCGATCGGGCACGAGGACACCATCAAAGCGCGCACCGGGCTCTACCTGATCATGGTGGTCTGCTCGATCACGCTGCTGGCGCTCGCGGTGTGGCTCGGGCGGCGCCTCCAGGACCGGTTCGGCACGTGGAACGCCACGCTGCTCGCCGGCGCGGCCTTCGTGGTCGTGATCGGCGTGGTGATCGGCCTGCTGCCCTCGCTGGGCCATCTCGCCACCAACCGCGAGCAGTACGGCAACCACGCCACGGAGACACCACTGCCGCTCACCGACCCGCACGGCCGGATCGTCTACCCGGGCTTCCCGGCGGACGTGCTGTTCATGTTCCGGTTCTACTCGGTGGCCGCGCAGTTGCTGCTGTGGTCGGCGATCGGGCTGGTCTTCGCACCGCTGGCGGAACGGGTGCTGAGCCCGGCGCCGGCGGGCCGGAAGGTCCCGGTGCCCCGGGCCGACCCGGTGCAGGCGTGAGGGCGCGCGCCGCGCTCGGCCACCCGGTTCCCCCGGTCACCCGCCCCTCGGTGACATGGTGGTGTGGTGGACGACGATGACGTGAGAACGGCCCTGGCGGAGCTGGGGCCGTTCTTCGCGGTCGAGACGTCCGAGGCTGCCGAGGATGCCGAGACGGCCGAGACCGCGGCCGGCGAGGGCTCCGGCGGGTGGCGGTCGATGGCCGAACTGGCCGACGGCAGCGGCGTGCTGGCCGCCCGGGTGGCCGCCGTACGGCAGGTGCTGGCCGCGGGTGGTGGGCAGCCGATGGCGGCGGTGGAGGAACGGGTGGCCGCGTCGGTGGTCCATCTCGGCCTGGTGGCGCGGCTGCTGTCCCCCTACCTGGCGCTGGCGGTGCTGCACGGGCGGGTGCCCGATCAGGTGCGGCTGGCCGATCTGCGCTGGCAGCCCGCGCTCGGCGGACCGTATCCGCTGGCGCTGCCGCCGGCCGGGTCAGGCGCGGATCTCGGGGCAGGCGCGGACCTGGGGGCGGTCGCCGACAGGTTCGCGGCCGCGGTGTGCGCGGGCGCGGCAGGCGAGATCGATTCGGCGTGCGCGGAGTTCCGCGTGTCGCCGCACGTCCTACGGGGCAATGCCGCGTCCGCGGTGAACGGCGCGGCGCGGATGATCGGCCTTGCCCGCCCGGAGGCGGCCGCGCGGGCCCAGGCGCTGACCGGGCTGCTGCTGGAGCGCGGACCGTTGCGCGGAAGCGGATGGCGTACTTCCGGTGGGGAGTTCAGGCGGCACAGTTGCTGCCTGATCTACCGGGCCGCTCCCGGGCGCTCGGGCGCAGTGTGCGGGGACTGTGCGCTCTCGCATGTCCCCGTGCGCCCGGAATGAGGCAGGTCGTAGCGGTGGGGGCGTGACGACGCCCGCTTGTTGCGATTAACTTGCAACAAGTAATGTGTCGCACTGAGCTGTCCCGCCCCCATCGCAAAGGACGCAACGTTGACCTCCACCACCGAGGCCCCCTCCGCTCCGGGGTCCCGTCTGCACCGGATATCCGCGTCGATGTCGCGAGCCGAGTGGACCCGGCTGGGCGGCATGGCCGCGTTCATCGTGGCGCTCCACGTCATCGGCTGGTTCACGCTCGCGGTGATCGTCGCGCCGCACCACTACAAGACCGGTACCGGCGTGTTCGGGGTCGGCATCGGCGTGACCGCCTACACGCTCGGAATGCGGCACGCCTTCGACGCCGACCACATCGCCGCGATCGACAACACCACCCGCAAGCTGATGGGCGAGGGCAAGCGGCCGCTGTCGGTGGGCTTCTGGTTCTCCCTCGGCCACTCCTCGATCGTCTTCACGCTGGCCTTCCTGCTCTCCATCGGGATCAAGTCGCTCGCCAACCCGGTCGAGCAGGACAACTCCGGGCTGCACAACGTCACCGGCTGGATCGGCACCACCGTCTCGGGCACGTTCCTGTACGCCATCGCCCTGGTCAACCTGCTGATCCTCGCCGGGATCTGGAAGGTCTTCCGGCGCATGCGGCACGGCGAGTTCGACGAGGCCGCGCTGGAGGAGCAGCTCAACAACCGCGGCTTCATGAACCGTCTGCTCGGTCGCCTGATGAAGTCCGTCACCAAGCCCTGGCAGATGTACCCGATCGGCCTGCTCTTCGGGCTCGGCTTCGACACCGCCACCGAGATCGCGCTGCTCGTCCTGGCCGGCACCGGCGCCGCCTCCGGGCTGCCCTGGTACGCGATCCTCTGCCTGCCCGTCCTCTTCGCCGCCGGGATGTGCCTGCTCGACACCATCGACGGTTCCTTCATGAACTTCGCCTACGAGTGGGCGTTCTCCAAGCCGGTCCGCAAGGTCTACTACAACCTCACCATCACCGGCCTGTCCGTCGCCGTCGCCCTCATCATCGGCACCGTCGAACTCCTCGGCCTCGTCGCCGACAAGGCCGGCCTCCACGGCGCCTTCTGGGACTGGATCGGCGGGCTCGACCTCAACATCGTCGGCTACGTCATCGTCGGGCTCTTCTTCCTCACCTGGGCCGCCGCCCTCGCCATCTGGAAGTTCGGCAACATCGAGGAGAAGTGGTCCACCGGATTGCGCCCCGCGGACACCCCGACGGAATAGGGCGCGGGCCCGGGGCGGCAGGTCGGTCACCGTCTGCTCCCGGCCGTGACGTGCTGGGGCCCACCGATCGCCGCGCCGCCGCTCCGGATGCGGACATCCGCAGCCTCCCGGAGGATGGCAGGGGCGCTGACGTCCTCGCCGACATGCCCTGACCTCGGCCTTCTGGAGGACGACGCACCCTGGCGGAGCTGGACCTGTCGCGGCCCGTCGCCCTTCGCGCAGAAAGAGGCACCCATGGACATCACGATCGTCGGCGCGGGCAAGATGGCCCGCGGCATCGGCACTCGCGCCCTCGCGGGCGGTCATCGGGTCCGTCTCGTGGACAGCACCCGGACCAAGGCGGACGCCCTTGCCGCCGACCTCGGCGAGGGTGCGAGCGGCGCTGGCCTCGACGCGCTGGACGGCGCCGACATCGTCGTGCTCGCCGTGCCGTTCGAGGCGGCGAAGACCGTGGCCCGCGAGCACGCGCAGGCGCTCGCGGGCAAGGTCGTCGTGGACATCTGCAACCCCGTCGACTTCTCCACCTTCGACTCGCTCGTCACACCGCCCGGCGTGGCCGCCGTGTCGCTGATCGCGGCCGAGGCGCCGCAGGCCCGCTTCGTCAAGGCGTTCAACACGACCTTCGCGACCACGCTGGTGGCGGGCGAGGTGGGCGGGCTGCCCCTGGACGTGTTCGTCGCGACGGACGACGACGCGGCGCGGTCGACCGTCACCGAACTCGTCAGCAGCGGCGGGCTGCGCCCCATCGATGCCGGACCGCTGCGCCGGGCCCTGGAGCTGGAGGCATTCCAGTTCCTGCACATGACGCTGCAGGACCGGCTCGGCCTGAACTGGTCCAGCGCGATCAAGATCCTGCCGCAGCCCTGAGCCGTCCGGGTCCCTCAGCCCGCCTCTGCCGCGCCGGAGCGAGGAGACCTGCGGGACGTGGGTTCCTGTGGGAAGGGCTCTCCCGGGGACGCACAGCGCAAAGACCACGCCCCGCAGGGCTACTCCCGGGTGGCGATCAGGACCGTGGCGTTCAGGTCGGCCTCGTGGGCCGTGGTCGCGGTGAAGCCGCAGGCGCGCAGGGCCCGCAGGGCGGGGGGAACTTGTGCCTCGCTGGTCTCGGAGAGCAGCGTGCCGCCGGGCGCGAGCCATGGGCCGGCGGCGCGGGCCACACGGCGCAGGAGGTCGAGCCCGTCGGCGCCGCCGTCGAGCGCGAGCGGCGCCTCGTGGTCGCGTGCCTCGGACGGGAGGAGGGGGATGTCG
>NZ_JACEGK010000015.1:0-32916 GCF_056859195.1 Streptomyces sp. NH27 | reverse complement strand
CCACATGTGTACACCTACTCAACCGCCCCCGCCCCGCCCCCACGGTGCGAGCGACCATCTCCCCAAGTGCGCTATTCTGTCCTTGCACGATCACCCCGGGGCCCGCCCCGGAAGATCAAGCACCGGGACGTGGCGCAGCTTGGTAGCGCACCTGACTGGGGGTCAGGGGGTCGCAGGTTCAAATCCTGTCGTCCCGACACAGGTCAAAGGCCGGTCTGGAGTTTCCAGACCGGCCTTTGACATCAACGGGTGACATCAACCCGTCCGGAGAACGGCCCTACGCGGCGGTCTTGCCGTCTCCGAGCCGTGGTCCGGCAGCCCGCTGACGGTGGGAACGCACTCCTCCACCCCGCCGGCGTCGGCGAACCAGGCGCCGGGACGGGCCGTGGCGCGGCGGGGCTCGGCGCGCGACCACAGCCATTCGCGGCCGCCGCCGGTCAGGGAGGTCCAACGGCCGCCGTGCTCGGGGTCGGTCGTGACGCCGGGCGGGATCCGAGAAGTCATGCGCATACTCACCAGTTCGTGTAGGTGCCGTCGGGACGGTGCAGAGGGGACCGTTCGACGGGGCGGGGTTCGGGAGCCGCGCGGGCGGCGTCGAGGTCGATCTCGACGCCGAGACCGGGCCGCCCGGACGGGGTCAGCCGGCCCGCGGCGCAGGTGAAGCCGATGTCGAACAACGCGGCGCGGACCCGGTCGCCGCCGGCTCCGCCCGGGCCCCGGACCGGCATCCGGGTCTGCTCCTGCACGCAGACGTTCGACGTCGCCAGAAACGCCGCCGCCCTTGCGCCCATGCGCCCATGCGCCCATGCATCCAACGCTCGCTATGGAACTCGCGTTCAACGAATACCCCGGTCGTGAGCCGTGACGGGACCTGATCTCACGCGTTTTTAGAGCACCAGTGCCACACCGACGCCCAGACGGAGGAGTCCATGCATCCCACTCCCGCTTCCACACATCCGTCCGCTCGAATCGAACGGCGCTGCGCCCTTGCTGTGCACCGCGTTGACGGCATGCGCAGCGCGGCACGACCGGATACGGGGTGGGCGGTGTGAGCGAGTCCACCGATGCTCAAGCCGACAGCGTCCCCGGGCCGCGCACCGCCCCGCCGACATCGTCGCCTCAGTCCGACGGATCGGCGAAGCCCGACGGTAACCAGCAGATGCGGTACGTCGACCTGACCGGAAGCCGGGAAGCCGCGGGCCGCTCCATTCGGATGCGCGACATGGCCCGGCGGCTGCCGCAGTTGGTGCGCCACTCCATGGCGCTGGCCTGGCGGGTGGACCGGCGAGCGACCGCCGGACTCGTGGTGTGCCAGGCGGTCACCGGTGTGATGCAGGCCGTCGGTCTGGTGGCGATCGGCGGCACCCTGACCGCGCTGCTGGCCAGTGGAGAGGTCTACCACCGCCTCCTTCAGGCGTGGCCGTCGGTGGCCCTGCTGGCGGGTGCGGCCGGCGTGCGCGCTCTGCTGGGGACCGCCGTCAACTGGCTGTCGTCCCGGCTGAGCCCGTTGATGTCGCGTGAGGCCGAGCAGATGCTGCTCAACGGGTGCACGGACGTGGAGTTGTGCGCCTACGACGACCCTGCTTTCAACCGCGACCGGGAAGCGGCCGACCGCGGAGCACAGGTCAGCGGAGACCTCATCAACGAGGGCCAGGACCTGATCGCCTCCGGCACCAGCTTCGTCGCCGGGGCCGTCGTACTCGCAGGAGTCCACTGGATTCTTCTCCCGCTCCTGGTGGCGGCCAGCCTGCCCCAGGCACTGGCCCAGGTCAGCGCCGCCCGGGTGCGCTACCTGGCGAATCTGCGCAGCAACGGTGACAACCGCATGCTGTCGGTGCTGCGCTGGCACATCTACAACAAGGACGCTGCCGACCAGATCCGGGCCGGCACCATGGCCCCCTTCCTGTCGGGCCGGTACCGGCAGACGGTTGCCCGCATCAACCGGGAGGACCGGCTCGCGGCGGACCAGGGCGCCTGGATGTCCCTGCTCGGCTCGCTGTGCGGCGGTCTGGGGTCCGCGGTGGTGTGGGTGGCCGTCGTGTGGTTGCTGGCAGGCGGCCGCATCAGCGTCGGACACGCAGGGACGGCGATCTTCGCGCTGCAGACGGTCGGGCAGTCGGTACGCGGTCTGGTGGCCGTCGGAGCCCGTCTGATCCGCACCGGCCTCTACGTCTCGGACTGGTCGGGCTTCCTGGACAAGGCCGGCGGGTACCGCATGCGCCGGGGCAAGCACCGTCCCGAGCCGCCGAAGACGATCGAGGTCAAAACGGTGTCCCATCGCTACGGAGGCAAGGACCGGGACGCGCTGACAGGTGTGTCCCTCACCTTGCGCCGGGGCGAGGTGACGGCCCTGGTCGGCTTCAACGGCTCCGGAAAGTCGACGCTGTCGAAGTTGATCAGCGGCCTGTACCTTCCGACCGACGGCCAGGTGCTGTGGGACGGTGTCCCCACCGGCGACGCGGACCCAGAGGCTCTGTGGGAGCAAGTCGCCCTGGTACCACAGGAATACGCGCGCTGGCCGCTGACGGTGCGCGAGAACGTGACCCTGGGACAACCCGGCGCGCGAGGTGACACGGCGGTCCATGAAGCGTGCTCGGCTGCCGACGCCGACGAGGTCGTCGACCGGCTTGGTTCAGGGCTGGATACCCTCCTGGCCCGCGAGTGGCTTTCCGGGGAGGAGCTGAGCGGCGGCCAGTGGCAACGCATCGCCCTCGCACGCGGGTTCTTCCGTGAGGCGGGTCTGCTGGTCCTGGACGAGCCGACAGCAAATCTTGATCCGCGAGCCGAGTTCAGGATCTTTCAGCGGCTGCGGGACCTGGCCCGGGACAGGGTCGTGCTGCTGGTCACCCACCGCATCACCAACGTGGCCGTGGCCGACCGGATCGTCGTCCTTGACGAGGGCAGCATCGTGCAGCAGGGAACCTACCCGGAGCTTGCCCAACAGCCCGGCATTTTCCAGCAGTTGCTCTCCTACCAGGTCACCGCCGATCCGGACGGCGAGAAGCAGGATTCACGCGCATGATCCGGGTCACCCGCGTCACAGCGAGGGCCGGACGGGCACGTACACTGCACGACTGCGTGAACCGTGAACTGCGCGAAGAGGCCGACCTCGACATCGCCGATCTGCGGCCGTTCACCGTCATCGACAGCCACGACGCCGACGGCCCGATCCAGGTCTACCTGGGCACCTGGAACGGGGACCCGAGCACATTGACGTTCACCGAAGGAATCATGCTGCGCTGGACCGATGCCCAGCAGATCCGCTGGCCGACCATGGACCCCGGCACCGCCGCGGTCATCGAGCGGCACCAGGCCGACCCGCGTCCCGACCGGCACGACCAGACGAGAGCCATCCGCATTGCCCGGACCGACAGCGCTCCGGTGCTGACCGGTGTCGGCGCGCACCTCCACCTTGAGCACGAAGACGTGGTTCGCGCCGGTGCCCGGTTCGAACGCGGTCTATCGGTCGAGCGGCCCGAGGCGGTGACAGCGTGACGACCGATGCCGACGCGGGCTTCGACCCCGCGGCCGTCCTCGAGCAGATCGATGCTGCGACCGAGCATCTCCTTCGGACGGCAGCCCGGTTCACCGACGCCGACGTGCGCGCGCCGTCGCTGCTGCCGAACTGGTCACGCGGGCATGTCCTGACCCATCTGGCCCGCAACGCCGACGGCGGCCGCCATCTGCTGATCTGGGCCCGGACGGGGGTGGAGATGCCGGAGTATCCGAGCGTGGCGGCCCGGGAGGAGCAGATCGAGACGGGAGCGGGTCGCGGCGCCGACGCACTCGTGGCTGACCTGCGCGACAGTGCCGCCCAGTTCACGGCGGAGTACCGGTGGATGACGACGGCGGCGTGGAATCGGACGGTTCGCTGGACGCGGGGTCAGGAGCGTCCTGCGGCACGTGCCGCCGATTCCCGGCTGTGCGAGGTGCTGGTCCACCACGTCGATCTGGACGCCGGGTACACGCCTGCGCAGTGGCCGGCCGACTTCGTCCACGCGATGCTGGGCCGGGTGGTCGCGTCGTTCAGCGCACGCGCCGATGCCCCCGCCATGCGGTTGCACGCCACCGACACCGACACCTGGTACGACATCAGCACCGCGCGGCCGGCACCAGTGATCCACGGCCCAGAAAGTTCACTTCTGGCCTGGCTGATGGGACGTTCCCAGGGCGCTGATCTGGCCGTACAGGACGGCGCGGCACTACCCGAACCACCATTCCTCTACTGACCGTCGGCCGCGGACTGAACGCCACTGCAGATCGGCGGATCCACAACTCTTCACAATTACTCGCAATCGACTACCAGCAGTGACTAAATCAGATGCCCAGACGCGCCCCATTGTCCAAGATCACCGCGCACACTCAGTGCTCACTCCGTCTGAAATCCCGTGTTCCTCCAGGAGGCATTGCCCACAGACTCGCGGAACCTACACAGCCATGAACCGTTCCGGGTTCGGTGGAGGCTCGATTCTCGCTTCGGCGGCGACGCCGCGAACCGCACCTGGGCCGCGGACTTCACCCACGTCGCGGCCTGGGCCGGCACCGTCTACGTCGCGTTCGTCGTGGACACCTTCTCCCGCCGTATCGTGGGCCGGTCCGCAGCCACCACCGAACACACCGAACTCGTCCTGACCGCACTGGAGATGGCACTGTGGCCACGACTCCTCGAACCTGGGCAATACACGTCTTTCACCCTTGCCGAACACCTGGACCGCGGCCGCATCGCCGCCTCCACCGACTACGTGTATGTCCGGGCCGACGGCGTCCATCTGCGCATCCGCCTGGAGGAGGCGAAGGCAGCGGTCCTGGTACTGATGGGCGTGCGGGCCGACAGCACGAAGGAACTGATCGCGATGACCGACGGATACCGTGAGTTGTCCGAGGCATGGGCCGGGCTGGTGCGGGCCGGCACCCGCTTTGAACGCGGCCACCTGGTCGAGCGCCCCGAGGAGGCCGCCGCGTGAATGGCATCAACAGCGCCGATGACCGTTGCACCGAGAACGAGCGCCAGCGATTCGCCCGCTACCTGCACGAGCTGGCCGTCGTCCGTGACGAAGACGAAGCCGATCTGGTGACCAGAATCCTGCGCGACCCGGACACGACGATGGCGCAGTCGGCCATCGTCCGCCACCTCGACCGTCATGCGGCGCAGTTGCTGACCGACGAGAGGTTCACCGCCTGGGCCCGCGCGATGGCCGAGATCAGCGCGGAGCGGGAGTTCCTCACCCGCCGTGTGCGGGAATGGACCCTGCTGAGGTCGATCACCGTGGGCGAGCCGTGGGGCTCGGAGGAAGTCACCACCGGATCCGACTGGTTCCAGCGCAAGGCCGTCGAGACCCTGCCCTCACCCGCCGCCCTCACCCTGCTCGCCGAAGCCGGAAGAACCCGACGCGTCCGCGCTGATGCCAGTCGCCGACTACGTCAGCGACACCGCGACTGACTTGATCCACAGGTCTTGACTATTCTTCTTGCCTCACCGGTACCGGGGAGCGCAGGTGCAACAGCAGTCGGGCATCCAGCAACTCGTGCCAGACCTCGGTCAGCCGCTCCATGAGCGTCGCCCGCATCGAGTCGGTGACATGGGCGTAGCGGGCACTGACCGACCCGTCCTCGTGCCCCATCCGCTCGTCCATGAGGGGCCTCGGGCGTGCCCAACTCCTCCATCGGCGTGTGGTTGCCGTGACGGAGACCGTTGCGGGTCAGCCGGGCCGAGCGAGGACGAGCAGCCCGCGGTAGACGACGCCTTTGCTGAGGACCTGCCGGTGGGCTTCGATGTCTGACGGTCCTGGCCGCCGATCAGATATCAGGTATCAGGTGAGAGGTGACAGGTGACAGGTGCCTGGTGTCAGGTATTCGGACTGGACATCGACCGCAGCCCGGACGACTTCGGCGCGTCCTTCGATCACGGGCTCGCCCCGGCCGACCACGCCCTCGTCGGTCTCGATCCGGCAGAACAGCCGGCGGGGCGGAATGCGGAAGGTCTACCCGGGTGATCTTCGCTTGGCCGCGCTCTCCGTCTCCGTGGTGACGCGGGCGAGGTCCTCGCGGGCCTGATCGAGCAGGTTCCGCATGGCGGCCTCGGCAGCGTCCGGGGCGTCGGCGGCGACGGCGTCGAGGACGGCAGCGTGCGACGACAGGTGGTCGTCGCCGTGCTGGACGCCGTGTACCAGTCGGTCCCGCTCGGCCAGGCCGGTCGCCATGACGACTTTCATGCGCTCGAGCAGTTCGTTGTGGGTGGCGGTGAGCAGGGCCTTGTGGAACCGCAGGTCCGCGTCGACCGCCTCGACCGGATCCTTGGCGAACGTCATGTCATCGAGTGCCGCTCGCAGGGTGGCGAGATCGTCAGGGGTGTGCCGCTGCGCGGCCAGTCTGGCGGCGGAGGGCTCGACGATGGCGCGGACCTCGGCGAGGTCCTCCAGGAGCGCCGGGTCGGCCCGGCCGGCGAACCGCCAGCGGATGATGTCCGCGTCCAGCAGATGCCAGAACTCGCGCGGACGTACGAAGGTGCCGCGCTTCTGCCGCGCGTCGACCAGTCCTTTGGCCCCCAGCACCCGCAGAGCTTCGCGGACGACGGTCAGGCTGACGTCGAGTTCTGCTTCCAGGGCCGTCACGTCGATCGTCTCGCCCTCGGCGATCTCACCGCTGAGGATGCGCCGCCCGACCGTCTCCACGGTCTGCCCGTGCAGTCCGCGGCCGGAATACTTCACCATCGTCGTTCTCCCCAATGCGCCGCCCGGGCGGCACGTTCATCAACGTTGCCCAACCCGATCCCTACCCGTCATGCCGATTCCTTCCTGTAGGCGTTTCTGATAAGCGTTTCTGATCACGGCCCCGCGCTCTCAGGTGACGGGGTCGAGAATGAGCACGTCGGCGTCGCAGGCCAGCGCCCACGGGACGGCGATGCCGGCGCTGCGCAGCGCGGCGCCGCTGTGCAGGGTGCCATCGGCGCGCAGCCGGTAGACGGCGGCGGGGTCGGGGGCGTCGAGCCGGAGCCGGACCGGAGGGCTGATGCTGAGATCGCCGATGGGATGCGGACCGGTTCTCTCGCGCGTGCTGTCGTAGGCGAGGACGACGATCCGTCCGCCGTGTCGGTCGCCACCGGCGTATTCGAGGGCGTAGCCGCGGTGCAGCGGGGTGGAGTGCCGATAGACGTCGCCGTCATGGAGCACCGGGCGGATCTCGCGGTAGAGATCGATCATCCGTCGCGCGGTCGACCGTTGCCCCGGGGACCAACGGGTGAGGTCGGAGCCGACGCCGAGTACGCCGGCCATGGCGACGACGAATCTGAACTCGAAGGAGACCGCCGCCCGATCGAGCGCGCCGGGCGCGTCGGTGACCCAGGCCGACATGGCGTGTGGCGAGTAGGCGCGCAGGAACCCGTCCTGGATCAGCAGCCGGTCTCTTGGTCCGGTGGCGTCGCTGGTCCAGACGACGTCGACGAGTCCGAGGACCGCGTTGTCCAGTCGGCCGCCCCCGCCGGAGCACCCTTCGACCGTCACGTGGGGGAACTCCCGGCGGATCATCTCCAGCAGCCGGTAGTAGGCATGCGTGTGCGCGAACGAC
Source organism: Streptomyces sp. NH27 (assembly GCF_056859195.1). Classification (NCBI taxonomy): domain Bacteria; kingdom Bacillati; phylum Actinomycetota; class Actinomycetes; order Kitasatosporales; family Streptomycetaceae; genus Streptomyces; species Streptomyces sp. NH27. The sequence continues at coordinate 25,353 of NZ_JACEGK010000015.1, read as the reverse complement.
CATTCCGCTGCCAGCGGGTCCCCGGGCCGTCCTTGGGCGCTGATCGGCCGGTTCATGTCCCACTTGAGGAAGGTGACGGGCTGGTCGGTGAGCAGGCCGCGCAAAGTGTCCTGCACCCAGTCGAAGACTTCGGGTCGGCCGAGGTCCAGGACGAGTTCGTCTCGGTTGAACCTCTGGGGTACGCCGTCGTCGTGGTACACCCAGTCGGGATGCTCGCGGAACAGGTCGCTGTCGGGGTTCACGGCTTCCGGCTCGATCCACAGTCCGAACCGCATCCCGCGGGCGATGATCTGATCGGCGAACGCGGCGAGCCCGTTCGGGAACGCGGCCGGGTCGGGGGTCCAGTCGCCGAGCCCGGAGTCACCGTCGGTTCGGCCGGCGAACCAGCCGTCGTCGATGACGAACACCTCCGCACCGATCTCGGCCGCGAGGTCGGCGAGTTCCAGTTGCTCTTCCTGTCGTACGTTGAACTCGGTGGCTTCCCAGGAGTTGTACACGACCGGGCGGTGCTCGGCGGTGACCGAGCGGGAGATGAACCGGCGTTGGTGCCGGTGCCAGGTTCGGGCCAGGGCCTGCGGCCCGTCAGGCGCGTGTGCCAGCAGGAGGCGCGGGGTCCGCACCTCGCGCCCCGGTGTCATGATCAGCGTGGTGCTCTCGTCGTCGAGACCTGCTGAGACCCGCAGCAGCCCGTTGGGGTGTGCCTCGGCGGCCAGGGCCCAGGACCCGCTCCACGCGAGCGCGACGCCGAACGTCCCGGCCGCGGAGTCGGGCTGCCCGTCCGGGCCCAGCGGCGACACCGCGATCGTCGGGGCGAACAGGTGCCCGGTGATGCCCTGTCGGCTGCCGATGCGCAGGGTGCCCAACTGGAGGTCCACGGTGCGAGGCCGTGTTTCGCGCATCCAGGACCCGGCGAGGTACTCGAGCCTGGACCCGTGCGGGCACTGGACGCACAGCGCGCCGGAGAAGGCCCGGATCAGCTGTATCGGGTCCCCGTCTTCGCGGATGTCGCGCAAAGCGACCCAGCGCTCGACCACTTCGGAGCTCGCGCGGGTCAGCACGTGCTGGGTCAGTTCCAGACCGCGGTCGTCGGCGAAGCGGACCGACAGGTGCGTTTGCCGGCTGGTGACGTCGATGTGGTGGTCGGCGTAGGAGAACCGTGAGCCTCGTCGGCCGGTGGCGTCCTGCACGATCAGTTCGCTGCCGTGGACATTGCGGGTGCCGAGGGCGGCGTATTCGACCGGCGCGTACTCGGCGGCGGTCGCCATGACCGGGAGCGTCGTCGGCTGCTCCCACCGGGGCACCGGGTCTGCCGTCGGACCGAAGTAGTCCAGGACCAGCGCCGTCCCGTCCAGGGCCAGGCTGACGGCGTATGTGCCGGTGGCGGTCCTCAACGCCCAGTTGGTGTCCCTCTGCTGGTCATTCCGTTCCGGGCCGGTGGGACGTACCGGTGCTCGGTCCCGGGCGTTGTCCTTGAGTCGTGGGCCGCTCGGTATCGGGGTCATTTGGTCGCGCCTCCGGTCAGGCCCTTGACGAAGTGCCGCTGGAAGGCGAGGAAGAGGACGAGCACGGGTAGCGAGGCGAGGAACATGAAGCCGAACAGCGAACCGAGGTTGCTGGAATGCTCGCCGATGGCCCGGTAGACCCCGACGGTGACGGTCGTACCCGCCGTGGGGCCGAGGATGATCAGCGGATTGAGGAAGTCACTCCAGATCCACACGCCCAGGAAGATCAGGACGCTGGCCGAAGCGGGCCGCAGCAGGGGGAACACGACCTGCCAGAAGATCCGGAACCGGCCCGCGCCGTCGATCGCCGCCGCTTGCTCCAGTTCGATCGGGACGGTGCGGACGAAGCCCGCGAACATGAACACCCCGAACGGGATGTAGTAGCCCATGTTGACCAGCACCAGGCCGGGGACGGTGTTCATCAGTCCGAGGGAGCGCAGGATCTGAGTGATGGGGATGAGGATCACCACAGAGGGGATCATCAGCCCGCACACCAGAAAGCCCAGCAGGACCTTGGCTCCGATGCCGGTGGATCGGGCGATGGCGTAGCCCAGCATCGCCGAGAGCACCGTGACCGCGACCATCGAGATGACGGTGATCTCGACGCTGTTGAACAGTCCGTTCCAGAACAGCCGGTCCGGGCGATCGAGCACCGCGCTGAGGTTCGCCAGGGTCGGATGGGTGGGCAACGACCATGGCGAGGAGCCGATGTCGCCGCCGGGTTTGAAGACGTTGGCTACCACGATGTACAGCGGCAGCGCGAAGATGGTGGCGAGCAGGATCGCCCCGATCGGCCGCAGCCAGCTCACGAGTGTCTCCGCGCGCAGTGCCGATCGCGGGGTCCAGGCCGGACGTTCATGGCTCGTGGGCCCGGGGGGGTCGAGCACCGTGACAGGATTCGCGTCCCGATGATCCGCCATGTTCATATCATCTGCTCCCGGCGCAGCAGGACCCGCAGGGTCACGACGGACAGGGCGGCGACGAGAATCAGCATCACCACGGCCATCGCGGAGGAGTATCCGACCCGGTTGGCCGAGAAGGCGGTCGTCACCACGTTGAACGCCAGAGTCGACGTGGTATCGGTTCCCGGTCCCCCGTTGGTGATCACCTGGACCTGATCGTAGGTCTTGAACGCCGTGATCAGCAGCATGACCGTGGTGACGGTGGTCGCCGGCGCGAGCATCGGCCAGGTGATGGCGCGGAATCGGCGTACCGGCCCGGCACCGTCGATGGAGCTCGCCTCGTAGAGTTCCTTGGGGATGGTCTGCAGCCCGGCGAGGTACACGACGACGCAGAAGCCCAGCACCTGCCAGCACTCGATCGTCGCGACGCTGTACAGCGCGAAATGCGGGTCGGACAGCCACCCGGGGGGATGCTCGACCCCGAGGTGGTTCAGCAGCGAGTCCAGGATTCCGCCGTCGGACAGGATCGCCTGCCAGACGACGCTCACGACGACCGAGCTCAGGATCACGGGCGTGAAGAACACGCTGCGCAGGACCCGGTAGAGCCAGCCGCCGCGGTCGAGCAGCAACGCGATCGCCAATCCTACGACGTTCGGCACGACGACGACGATGACGGCGAGGACCAGGGTGTTGAGCAACGCGTGGTGGAAGGACGGGTCGCTCAGCATCGTCCGGTAGTTGTGCAGCCCCACCCACTTCGTCGGCGGATTGAACGGGTTCTTGTTCGTCAGGCTCTGCGCCATGCTCATGGCGGCGGGGAGTGCCACGAGCGCGAAATAGAGCAGTACGCCCGGGCCCGCGAAGGCGAGCCAGAACGACATCCCGCGTAGCCGTTGCGCCCTGCGCGTTCCGGCCGTCGCGCTTGTTCTGTGTGGATACATCGGAGAGCTCCTTCACGAGCCGCTTGATGTGCTGACTGCCTCCGACCGGCCAGAGCGGCGCCTGACGGTCCGGCGTCGCCCAGGTCCGGGTGTCGGGATCAGCTGCTGTTCTTCGCGAACGACTGGTTCAGGAACTTCCCGAACTGCTCAGGGTTCTTCGTCCCGTTGATGAGGTCGGTGATGCCGGAGTACAGGTCCGGCAGCATCCCCGAGGGCAGGGCGTCGCCGCCGGCCTCCTGGGTGAAGGCCGCTACCGTCTCCTTCGCGGCCACTGCCTGCTCGTAGAGGGTGTTGCTCATCTGGTAGTTCCGTCCGAGCGTGGCGGGCGCCTTGTAGCCCTTGATCGCCATGAACACGCCGTCCGCCTTCGCCTCGTTGTCGAGGTTGGCGGTGTTCGTGGTGAAGGCGAGCGCCCACTTCTTGGCCAGGGCGACATCGGGTGCCTTGGAGCTGACGCTGATGCCGCCGCCGGTGAAGACCGGGACGACGGGGGTGCCGTCGTTGCTCGGCCAGCGGAACACGCCCAGGTTGAAGCCGGGAGCCTTGGCATCGGCCGACGCGGGGAACCATGAGCCCATCGGGTACATGGCGGCCTTCCCGTCGCGGAACGCCTGCTCGGTGTTGGCGTAGCTGCGGCTCAGGCCGGCCTTGTCGAGGTAGCCGGCCTTCGCCAGGTCGGCCACCTTCTTCACGGCGGCGAGGAACGCAGGGTTGGTGAAGCTGGTCTTTCCGGACTTCACGTCGGCCAGGAACGTCGGGTCGTTCTTGTACACGTCGGTGCCGACGGTCGCTATCAGCGGGTAGGAGTTGGTGGACGTGTCGCTGCCGCCGCCGCCGATCTCGATCGGCTTCATACCGGCCGCCTTCAGCTTGGCGCAGTCGGCCAGGAAGTCGGCCCAGGTTCTCGGCGTGCCGGTGATGCCGGCCTTCGCGAAGTCGTCCTTGTTGTAGTAGACCAAGGGGATCGCCTGCGAGCCCCAAGGCAGTTGGTAGGTCTTGCCGTTGATCTGGTTCGCGGTCGGGTCGGTGAAGGCGGTCAGTTGGGACTGGTCGAAGGGGGCCAGGTCGCCGGCCTTCACGAAGTCACCGGGCGTCACGGCGATCATGATGTCGGGGAGCTGGCCGGACGCCGCGAGCTGCTTGGCGTACGCGGTCCGGTCGGCTGTTGGCGCGACCAGCTTCTTGATCTTCACCCCCGGAACCTGCGCCGTAGCCCTGGCGATGGCGGTGTCCCAGGTCGCCGCCGTCAGGTTCGGGGTCTCGAAGGTCAGGAAGGTGAGCGTCACGCGCCCACCCGCCTTCGCGCCGCTGCCACCCGTGCTGCTTCCGGCCGTGCACCCCGCGAGCAGCCCGGCTGCCGCGAGGAGGACCAGGGGTGTCCGCGCGGACGTCGCGAATGGCTTCATCAGGTTCTCCTGTCGATTCTGAAGGACGGATGAGAACGGGAACAGCACGCCGTCAAGGGCCACTTGGCCGTGTACGGCTGGAACGTGGAGAGAGAATGTGGCGAGGGTCCCGGGTTGCTGCTCCGCGGTGACCGCGGCGGTGCCGGGTTCGGGCCTGCGGTGCGCAGACCCGAACCCGACATTGGTTTCCCTTCATGCCGGGCCATGAGGCGCATAGGCGCGGCTATGCCCGTGCCCATGGCCGGTCGGCACCGTATCCGGCCGGGTCAGGAACCGGTGGAGACGGCGAAGATGTGTGCCTGGTCGGTGCTGGGCAGGACGATCGAGGCGATCGTCCTGGTCGGGTCGATCGGCATGGCGTAGGAGTACACGACGAAGGTGCCGGCGGCGCTGTATCCCGATTGCATATTCCGGCCTGTCGTGGAGATCGACGTCGCCGCGCTGTACTCGGTGAGCGGCGGAGAGGTCCAGTTGGGGAACTGGATCGTGCCGAGCGTCGAGGTGCCGTCGGTGTAGGTGACCGCTACGGGTACCAGATCATTGCCGGCCTCGGCGCCGAGGAACACGAGAGAACCTCCACCCATGCCTTCGCCTTGGATCACGGGGGCGCCGCCCGAGACGTTGTCGTCGGTTCCGGCGGCGACATCGGGCCAGGTGAATTTCACCGCGCCGTCGGCCACCGTCGAACCGGGTTTGACTCCTGCCGCGGCGAGTTGCTCCGCGGAGTAGCTGTTGCCGACTCCGTCGAAGTCGCCCGGCGTGGTGTTGCTCTGCGAGGTGACGCCCACATTGTTGAATGCCGATTTCAGGTTCAGCCGCCCGGCTGCGGGGTTGGCGACGGTCGCGGCGAAGACATGTATGGCGGAGTTGCTCGGCAGGGTGACGGTGGAGAGGGTCTTGCCGGGGTTGATCGGGATGTCGTTGTAGAAGAGTTGGAACGTTCGGCCGGTGTCGCCGTAGCCCGTTTGCAGGTTGCGGCCGGCGGTTCCTGCCACGAGTGTCGATCCGAACTCCGTCGGACTGGCTCCGACCCAGTTCGGGAATCCGAGGGTGCCGGTCGAGGTGGTGCCGTCGGTATAGGTGACCGTGACGGTGCCGGTGACGTTGCCGGCCTCGGCGCCGAGGAAGGCGATCTTGGTCCCGGCATGCCCGGATGCCCGGATCACAGCGGCGCCCGCGACATTGTCGTTCCTGCCCGCCGCGGCACTGGGCCACACGAAGGTGGCGCCCGGGGCGGTGACGGTCGCGCCCGGGGTGATCCCGGCTGCGGCGAGTTGCTCGGCGGAGTAGCTGTTGCCGGCTCCGTCGAAGTTGCCCGGCGTGGTGTTCCGCTGCGACGTGACGCCGACGTTGTTGTAGGCCGGCGCGAGGTTGAGCGAGCCGGTGGCAGCGGCATGGCGTGCGGCGATGGTGAAGGAGGCGACGGCATCGGCGGTACCGCTGCCGCCCGTGCCGGTGACGGTGAAGGTGGCGGCGGTGGCAGAGGTCGGGATGCCGGTGATGCCGCCGGTGTCGGCGTCGAGCGTCAGACCCGCCGGAAGCGCGCCGGAAGTCACCGCGTAGTGAATGGTCTCAGGGTTGTTGGTGACCACCTGCGCCTCGTAGAGGCTCCTGGTCGTCATGGCCGGAAGGGAGGTGGTGGTGAACGCCGGGGTCGGAGCCATCACCGTCAGCGCGCCGCCGAGGGAATCGCCGTTCGCGTCGACCTGCTGAAGGGTCCACTTCAGACCGGGGGTGACGTTGGTCAACGTCCAGTTGAGCGACGGGTCCTGAAGCCGCACGCGCTCGGCGGGGGTGAAGGCCCCGAGGTTGCGCGCGGTCTCCCACTGCTTGATGTCATTGAGCTTTGTCGGGGTGCTCGGATCAGCGGCGAGCGCGGAGACCGTACCGCGGAAATCCGTTCCCGCGTTCAGACCCGCACCGATCGCCAGGAGGTTCTGCAACTGCTGAACGGTGGAGCTGGAGGGGTACTTCCAGCCGAGCGCCCCTGGCATGTAGTTGGCCCGGTAGTAGTCGTTGTTCGTCAACACCTGCGCCAGGCTCTGGCTGCTCTCGCCCCAGCTGGCGCGGGTGATGACGTCCCAGATGTTCGAGGTCATCCGGCTGGTCTCGGAGATGAATCCGTCGTGCTGGTCCATCTGCCGGTAGGTTCCGTTGGCGAGCGAGGAGATCCCGTAGGAACCCCAGCCGGACTGCGAGGCCGACTCAAGTCCATCGAACGCCGTCTCGTTGATGCCGGTGGTGTTGAAAACGGTGGCCAGTCGCGTCGCGACGGCCTTGATGATGCTCAAGCCGCCCTGGGCTCCGTTGTACTCGTTCTCGATGACGCGGGAGATGGCGGTGCCGGTCGGGTAGGAAGCGGCATGCGAGCTCCACTGCGCACGGCTCAGACCGGTGACCTGGCATTCGCTGCCGTTCTGGCTGTACGCGCCATAGCTGATGTATTCGCTGCCGACGAGGAGTTGGCTGCCGATGATGCCGGCGGCCAGTGGCGCGCAGCTGGCGAGGTAGGCGGTCGTGTCGGTCGAGGCGAGCGGCCGGGTCAGGGTCGTGCTCCGGCCCAGGGCGAGGTCGGGGCTCGGTGTCGGCGTGACGTAGGAGTCATTGGTGCCGATGAAGTCCGAGAGCTGATGTACGCCCACTCCCACGCCGTTGCGCCGCGCCTGTTCGACGAGCGCGGCCGCATTGCTGTCACTGCCGCCGAAACTCGAGTTGAAGTCGAAGTGCCCGTTCGACACCCAGGGCCCGTTGTTGCCGATCGCCTCCATCGTCGAGAGGCCGGCGTCCTTGGCGTACCCGGCGGCCTGGACGACGTTGCCCGTAGCCAGGTCGTCCAGGACCATGTCGGACTGGGAGCCCGCCTGCGCCGACTTGTCCCATTGCCCGCCAAAGGTCGGATAGGGCAGCTTCTGACCGGTGGCGATGTTGGAGAGCACGGTCGGCGCCATGTTCGGTGCCGTGCCGAACAGTGCGACCTTCGAGCCGACCACGCTGCCCTCGTCGCCCGGCAGTGGCCCGACGGGGACCGCGTAGCGGGTGCCGCCGTTGACGTCCGTCATCCGGTCGCGCTGCACGGTGTAGTCGTAGGTGAAGGCGCGCAGCAACGACCCCCACGATGTGACCCCGCCGACGCTCCACTCCTCTTCCGGTCCCACCGAGTCTCTGGTGGGGTCGGACGCGACCTGGTTCTGCCAGCCCACCGAGGTGCCCTGCTCCTCGCGGGGCCAGCCGCCCTCGGTGCGGTCGGTCAGCACCTTCATTCCGACAGCGAAGTCGGCGTTGTGCACGACGCCGACCGTCTCACCGACGGTCTGGGTGATGCTGGTGGCCAGCGGGCCCCACAGCAGCGCCTGGACATCGGAAGTCGACGGCGCGGTCTCCTTGGTGACGGCGAACGTCGTATAGGTGGCCTGGTCCCGCACCGCGACATCGACCTCGTAGCCGGCCGCGGAATTGGTGAACACCAGCGTGTTGTTCGCGCCGAGCGTCAGCGAGGTGGGCATCACCTGCGCCCCGTCGATCACCAGGCTGACCAGGGGGGCGGTGCCATGACCTGACGCGACGTAGTTCCGGCCGCTACGGGAGTCGACCAGACTGGTGACCTGCCCGGTCGAGTCCATTCCGACACGCAGATAGCCGGCGCCGATCAGGAAACCGCCGGAGCCGTGCGAGGTGGTCGAGGCCGAAGCGGTGCCGGTGCCGAACGCGGTCAAGCCGACTGCCGTCAGGCACACGGCCGTGACGACCGCGGCCAGACGCGCTCTCAGTTTTCGTCTTGGGCTCATGCCGGGTGAATCCCTTCCATAGGAGTGGTGTCCGTACGGAGGTGCGGCGCCGTCGCCCCCTGGGGCGCGACAGCATTTCCCGTTTCCCGTTTCCATTGCCCGAGAGCGCGAAAGTGCGTCGCCGCGCTGTCGGTGCCCGGCCCTCGGCAGCCCGTTCCGTCCTGCCGAGGTCGGAGATCCGGTTCCTGTGCTTGAACCTGTCGGTCAGGCCCGCCGCAATCGGGCGGCGACTGGCACCCCCGCGTCTCGGCGTTCACCGCGGTCAGGTTCGGATGTTCGGCCGCGATCCGGCGGCGCGGCGCGGGGTGGGCGCCGATTCGGGCGCGGACTCGGATGCGAACTCGGGCGCGGGCTCGGATGCGAACTCGGGCGCGGGCTCGGGCGCGGGCTCGGATGCGGACTCGGGCGCGGACTCGGGCGCGGGTGCCGGAACCCGGCCACGGTCGGCGCGCTCACGCGACGGTCCGGTCGTCGATCGCGTCCCGGTCCCACGCGATCCCCAGCCCGGCGGCGTCCGGGGCGACCGCGTGGCCGTCGCGCACTTCCATCTCGGCGATGGTGATCGCGCGGAGCTGCGGGATGTGTTCGACGTAGCGGCCGTTCGGTATCGCGGCGGTCAGCGACACGTGCAGCTCCATCAGGAAGTGCGGGCAGACAGGGACGTCGGCCGTCTTGGCACGGCCGCCTTCTACGGTGTGACCTGGAGTCGAAGATCATATATTTTATGAATACTCTGCGGCACCCGTGGCGCCGCAGTCAAGGCCCGCGACGTCGATTCAAACCGCCGATCACATAGGATCTACGATCCGGCGCCGCGACGCGCAGAAGCCCGCGCTCTACGATGGACGGACCGGACCAGGGCTTCCACGCAAGGGACAGGAGACATCTGACGTGGCATCACCGAGACAGATGCTGACCGACTCGGTCTATGACACGGTGCGCCAACGGCTCGTCGAGCACGACATCGAGCCCGGCATCAAGGTCAACATCAACACTCTGGCCCTCGAGCTCAACGTCTCCCCGACCCCGGTCCGCGAGGCGCTGGCCCGACTTGAGGCGGACGGCCTGCTCATCCGGCGCTCCCTCGCGGGCTACGCCGCCGCCCCTCTTCTCGGTGCCGTCGAGTTCGGCGAGCTGTTCGAGATGCGCCTGCTCGTCGAACCGGCCGCGGCGTCCAGGGCCGCGGAACGCATCCGCGACGCCGAACTCGCCGCCCTGGCCGACGACGTCGCCGCGATGCGCGGCGCCCACGAACTGGCCGACCGCGGCGTTCGGCAGGAGTTCCTGGCCCACGACGCACAGTTCCACGATCGCATCGCCCAGTCCTGCGGCAGCAGCCTGATGCGCGACACCCTCAACCGGCTCCACTCCCACGCGCACCTCTATCGACTCCACTTCCGCGAGGACCTGGCCGCCGACACCTGCCGCGAGCATGCGCGGATTCTGGAGGCACTCACCGAGAAGGACTCCGAGGGGGCGGAATGGGCGATGCGGAGCCACCTCCGGCGCTCGCGGGAACGGCTTGCGACCGCGTTCCGCCACGAGGACGGCTGAGCCGACTCGCGAGGCGAACGACTACCGCCCGCGAGCTCCGTCCTGAGTTCCCCTCAAAAGGACGCCGACACCGCCGAATCCTCGATACGGGTACGGGCACGGGCACGACGGCGATCAGCCTGCACGACGGCCACGACGCCTCGTTCCGAGGAGGGCAGCACCACTTGTCAGTCCGTGTGGAAGGCCAGGGCGATTGCAAAGTCGTGATGGTCTGTCAGGTGTGCAGTTCACGGCGGTGTGACGATGTTGGTCGGGTGCGCGACCGGACGCAACGAAGCTCCGTTGTGGAGGTGACCTTCCCAAGTCGCCTTCCTACAACGGAGCTTCGATGTGTCGTCAGTCCGCCACCGTCTGTCTGGTCAAGTCGCCCACTCGTCAGCGTCGTGCGATCGGCCCGCTGACCGAGCGGTTGCAGGCACTGGCCGATCCGCGGTGCCGGCGCGGGAAGCGTCACCCCTTCGTGGCAGTGCTGCTGATCGCCTGCTCCGCCGTGGTGACCGGTGCGAGGAGTTTCGTGGCGATCAGCGAGTGGGCGGCCGAGGCCCCACAGGATGCCCTGGCCCTCCTCCGCCTCAACTGACCTGCACCGATACACAATCAAAGGACTTTGCAATCGCCCTGGCTTCCGAGATCGCACGGCGCTACAAGCGACTGAATGAAGCCCTCGGAACGATCAACGATCTCGACCAGAAAATCAACAAACTGAAGGGCATTTAGTCGATGGCAACCTCCGAGCGACCAGGATGGACCGATGAGGTGTTGCGCCAACTCGACGCGGCGGCCAACGAACTGTTCCCCGGGCCTCCGAACGAGAACTACCCAAATGCGACGGTTGCTCTGGACGGATTTGCGAGCGTCACGGAGTGGATGCTCGTTTTTCGGGTTCTCAGTTACGGACGTCCCAGTTCATCCTTCAGCGAAGACACGCTTCTCTTCGGCAACAATGTGGAGAATCCCGGATATTTCGGAGCCCGAGAGGTCATCGAACCCTTGCCCGGGACGGAGTTCTGGTCGGACGACGAAGAGGAGCGGTTCCTGCCGGAGTTGAGCGGTTTTTCGGCGACTATCAACGGTTCTCCGCGAGCGTATTCATTCACGGATGCGGAGATTGACCAGACAGGCATCAGGGGCGTCGCAGTCGAGCCCGAGCTCGCCTTCATCCGCGTACTCGCGCATCACCACGCCGCCGAGCTCTTCCGTGCACCTGAGCAGGTGCTTTTGGACCTTGGCCAGCGGGGCCTCACACCCGTGTTCCGACTCAATAGTTGGCGGCAGCCCGACTCAATGCTCGGCGAGAAACCGAGCGATCTTGCCTGCTTTCAGGCCATCGCCAACTCCCTCGCTCAACGTGCACCAGTCAATCTTGAGGTCTGCGCGGAGACCGCCACTACGCACTGGTCCAACTGGGCGGAATTTGAGTGAGCCCACAGGCCCTCCAACGGGTTCAGCTGTCGCGGTTCGGCCGGTTCCGCGTCGGACATCGGCGACGTGGCGCCAGCCGTGGTGGACGACCATGTGTCCGGTGGGACAGGCGTATGGGAAGCACCACTGCCGCGCCTGCTCCTTCATGCTGACATCGCTCGTGCCGTCACCACCGGCAAACATCAACCCTGTCGGGTCGCTTCCGCTGGCGGGGTTGTCGGCGGCGTAGGTGTAGCCGCCCATCTGGCTGGGGTCGCCGGCTTCGAAGACGGGGTCGGGGGTGAGGAAGCGGCCGGTGGTGGGGTCGTAGTTGCGGGCGCCGAGCGCGGTGCGGCCCTCGGCGTCGTAGGTGAGGGTCTGGGTCTGGCCGGGCGGCAGCGCGTTCGTGCCGGTGCCGATCGTGGTCCAGGTCTGGCCGGCGCTGCCACAGGTCGTCAGCGTGAGCGCGGTGCGCAGGGTGGACGATCCGCCCGGGTCGCTCACGCGCATCGCGGTGTTCGCGACGCTGACGATCGTGCCCGAGGTGGTGACCTTCCACTTCTGGATGGCGTCGCTGCTGCACGTGTCGAGCGTGACGACGGTGCCGGCCTTCGTGGCGTTGCCGGTGGTGTCCAGGCACATGCCCAGCACCTTCACGGTGCCGTCGGTGCCGAACGCCCACTGCTGGGCCGCGGAGTTGTTGCAGGTGTAGGTGCGGATGACGGCGCCGGGCGCGGTGTTGGCGTTGGCGTCGTCGATGCAGTACTTGACGCCGCCGGTGAGTGCGAACCCGGTGACCAGCGGACCGGTGGTGGTTTCCTTCCGCGAGACCGTGTCGCCGGCGTTCGTGCCCGCGGGTACGGCGGCGGGGTCGGCGTAGGACGGCGTCTGGGTGGCGGTGCCGACCGTGGGGTTACTGGTGGTGGTGGCGCCTGCCTGGTTCGGCAGCGACGCGGGCGTGGTGCCGTTGGCCCCGGCGTAAGTGGTGGTCTGCGTGGTGTCGTTGAGCGCGTTGCCGGTGGTGTCGTGGTTGACCATGCCGGTGCGGTCGCCGAGCAGGTCGTAGGAGTAGGTCTGCCAGTACGGCGCGGGGCCGCCGACCGTGGGGGCCTTGACCGGGGAGGTCGCGGTGGTCTGGACGAAGGAGGTGTTGCAGCCGCCGACCGCTCCCACCGTCGCCGCCATCGGGTCGGTGATGCCGGCGGTGTCAGTCCAGGCGGCGGTCAGCCGCTGGAACGTGTCATAGCTGAAGCACTGCGTGTCGTGCGTGGTGTTGTTCTGCAGGTCGTCGGACGCGGTGATCTCGCCGGCCTGGTTGTGGCAGATTCCGAGTAGGTGACGCTGCCGCTACTCGGCGGGCACCTCAGATGCGGAGGCTCAGCCGCAGGTCAAGTAGATGGCGTAGACGAGCAGAGGCGCCACGAAGGCTTCCGAGCCTCCTTACCTCATCCACCTCAAGCTCCAGCCGGTCGGCGAGAGCGAGTACGGCGGCGTAGAAGGGCCCGCTGGCGGAGCACATCGCTCCGGCTCAGCGGGCTTCTTCACATCTACGAGCACTACAGCGCACGATCCGCAGACGCTGCCGGGGCTCCGGACTTGGGACCGCTTTGGGACCACTTTGGGACCGCTGGGAGTGGACGGGACGTTGATCTTGCTCCCACTGTTACGGCAGTAGTAGACCGCTACCGTCCTGTGGCGGGCCTTCGGCGCTGTCGCGGAGGCGGTCGACTTCGGCGGTCAGTTCGTCGATACGGCGGTTGAGGGCCTGGATGCACACCAGGGAGACGCCAAGACCGTCGACGACGGGGATGGTGGTGTCGTCGCGGTTGAAGCCGAAGGCGGCGTGCCAGTCCTGGGCCATCGGACCGAGGTGGCGCACGTCTTCGGGTTCCCACAGGTAGCGCCAGGTGCTGACGGGCAGCTCGGCCACGGTCGTCAGGACCGTATAGCCGTTGATCGCGCCGACCGGGGCCACGGCGCCGCTCTCTCGCGCGCCGGCCGAACCACGGGCCGGGGCACCGTGATCAGCCGCCAGGGCGCGGCGGCGGAAGATGCGCACCCCTATCGGCTCCAGTCGACCGGAACGACATCCTGCTTGAGCCCGCGGTCGCTGAAGAGAAGGCTGCCCAGGGGAACGAAATCGTCCCCGACGGTGATCGCCCCATGCGCGCTGGCCGGTGTGTGGACGCCGTCGCCGAGCAGCACGGCGTCGTAGCCTGCCAGCAACTCCTGGGCCGTCCCGGGCCCGAGGTTCTCCGACGCGGAGATCGCGGCAACGCCGCTGTAGTTCGTGTAGGCCGCCCCCAGCAGTCGGCCGCCGGCACTGTAGAACTGCACCTGCACGCCGCGAACGGGCTCTCCCGAGACGGCGTCGACGACGATCGCGCTGATGTTTTCCAGCTGCATCTGCGTGACGTTCAACGAGCCCTGGCTGGCAGCGATGTTGACCGGCTGGAGGCTGGGGCATTCCGCGCCGCTGCACGGCGCGGCCGGCGGGGTCGCCGCCGACGCGATGGCGCCGCTCCCCACACCCAGTGATACCAAAGCCGCTGCCATCACCGTGACGGTCTTACGACCCAAAGACGCCATGTCCACTCCAAACTGAACAGCCGACGCGCGTTCCGAACAGCGCACTACAAGCGCACTACAGCCGGGACGAACGGGGCGCGCGTGCAGCACGCGACGAGCGCCGCCCTCTACCGGGCGACACAGATGAGCGTATGGACAGCAATCCGGCCCGACCATGTGCCAACCGGGAGTTCGCACAATCTGATGAATCGTCGCCAGGGCGGTGACGAACACACTCGACGCGCACAAACACATGAGCGGCGCCATCGGCCACGCGGTCCGCGCAGGGACCACCGTTGACACCAGCAACATCCCCTGCCTGCGTCCCGCTCGAACCCTCGGCGAGGAGCGCGAGCTGATCGGCCGGCTCGGCGGGCCGCCCGGATGCCGTGACGTGGTCGGCGAGGGCCCGCTGCCACCGGGAATCCTGATCAATACGCCGTTGCCGAAGTCCGAGGGATGCCCGCCGTCGTCCCGGGGGCGCCGTGGCGTCCGTTCGCCGGCCCGGCGCCTCGACAGCCGGAGTTGAAGTCCCCGACGCCTACTCGCGGCCCGCAGCAGAACCTCCCGGAACCGAGACCGGCCGTAAAATTGGCGCACTCCTGGCAGACCAAAGACGGGTGCTGATGGAACTCGAACTCCGACACCTGCGGATGCTGTGCACGATCGCCGACACGATGAGCCTCGGCAGGACGGCGGCGGTCCTGGGGTGCTCGCAGCCCGCGGTCAGCAACCAACTGAAGCGCATCGAGCGGCTGATGGGCGAGGACCTGTTCGTCAGGGGCAGTTCGGGGGTGACACCGACGCGCTTCGGGGTCGAGGTGGTGGTGCAGGCGCGCGAGGTGGTGGCGCTGGCCGACGCGATCGGGCGGCGGTCCACCGCCGGCCGGCACGGGGCCGATCAGGTGCTGCGGCTGGCCGCGACGAACACACCGATCCTGCCGGGCCTGTTGCAGCGGGCGCGCACCGTCCTGCCGGCGCTGACCGCGCAGGTGAGCAGCGTGTACTCCTCGGCCGAGATCGTCGGGCTGCTTGAGGACGACAAGTTGGACGTCGCGGTCGCGGTCGACTATCCGGGACGCGAGTTGGGGCACTCGGCGGCCGTGGCGCGCCGTGGGATCGTCACCGAGCCCAGCTTCGTGGCCCTGCCCGCCGCGCATCCGGTGCGCGGGCAACTTGACGTGCCGCTGATCGATCTGGCCGGGGACGCCTGGTTCCTGACGCCTGACGACGGTGCGGGCTGGCCCGGTGTCTGCTACGACGCCTTCGAGGCGGCCGGCTTCACTCCGCCCACGGTGCACGAATTCCTCGGCGACCGGGACCAGTTGCAGCGGATGATCGCGGACGGGCTGGGCATCTCCGTCGTCCAGGCGACGTGCCGGCCGATTCCGGGTGTGGTCGTCAAGCCCCTTGCCGGCACGCCCATTTGGTGCCGCTACGTGCTGGTGTGGCATCGCGAGCGCGTGTCCGACGAGGTCGCGCAGACGCTCTTCGGCGCGGCCCTGGCCGCCTACGAGCAACTCATCTCCCAGGCACCGCACTTCCAGGCGTGGGCCGCCCGCCACTACCGGACCCCGCGTACGTAGGGTGTCCGCGCAAGCCGCAGCGCAAGCCGCAGCGCATGCCGGGGCCGCGGCACGTCGACCGGAGTCGACCGGGCCGCGGCCTCGGGTCAGTTCAGTCAGTTCAGTCAGTTCAGTCAGCCGGTCAGCCGGTCAGCCGGTCAGCCGGTCAACATCGCTGCCAGCCGAGCGTTCGCTCAACGGCGGTGTCAGTACGAGGTGGTGACGGTGACCCCGCTGAAGTCGGTGACCGCGTAGAGGCTGATGTACCGGTAGCCCGCCTCGGTGTTGGTGACGGTGATGCTCTCGGTGGTACCGGAGTTGGTGGAGTCTTCGGTGAAGGTGGACGGGCCGGCCCATGTCGTCGGGTCGTAGTAGAGGTCGGCGTTGCCGCTGCCGCCGCTGGTGGTGACCTTCAAGGTGGTGGTGCCGGCCGGCAGGTAGATCCACAGGCTGTCGGTGTCCCCGGCGACCGCGGACTGGTCGGAGCGGTAGCAGTTCTGGCCCATCGCCTGGGTGTTGGGGTCACCGCAGGCCGTCGCCGGGCCGCCGCCGCTGTTGCCGCCGCCGGCCAGGGTAGTGAGCCAGGCGTCGAAGTCGGCGTCGTAACGGGTGCCGATGTTCGTGGCGTAGACGGCGTAGGCACCCGCGTAGTCCCCGGTGCGCATCTTCGCCAGCATGGCCTGGATGTCGTCCGGGTGCTTCTCGGTCATGTACCGGACGGCCAGGTAGCCCCACGGGTAGGTGCGGGTCTCGTCGTCGACGGTGTAGGTGTTCTGCCACAACTGGCTGAGCTTGTACGTGTGCTTGGCCGCCTCGGTGATCGCGTCGTCGTCGGTCACGCCGCGGTACGCGTAGGAGACGTACTCCGCCTGGCCCTCGATCCACCACACGTCCGGCACCGTGATCTGGGTGCCGAAGTCGCCCTTCATGTCGTAGATGGACTGCAGGACGTGCGCGAACTCGTGGTTGAGGTTCCAGGCGTTGGCCGTGAAGCCGTTGTCGGTCGGCCACTGGTAGAGGATGGAGTAGGCGACGTTGTCCGGGTCGGTCGGCGTGCCGGTCAGTGTCTCGCCGCCGTTGTCGGTGTCGTTGCCGAAGATCGCCCACGAGTAGGTCATGTAGTCGGTCCTGCTCCCGTAGATGACCATCTTCAACGTGAAGTACTCACCGGGGATAGGGCCGTTGTCCTTGACGAGGTTGCGGTAGAAGGGGACCTCGTTCGCCAAACTCGTGCAGACGTCGGATTGTTCGGTGGCCGTGAGCGCCTGCGCCATGATGGTGAAGTCGCCGCAGGCGTAGTCGATCGGCAGCGAGGCCGCGGTGAGCTGCTGGGTCAGGTCGCAGACGCCGTAGTAGGAGCACTGGTCCGGGTCCGCGGTGCCGGCCCGGTAGGCGACGTGCACCCACAGGTTGGCGGTGGCGCCGGTGATGGACGAACCGTCCAGCAGCCCCTTCACGAGCGGGCGGATCTTGCTCACCAGCGCCGGGATCTGGATGAAGTTGGCCAGGTCGTTGCCCGCGTTCGAGTCGAGGGCGTCGTCGTCCCCGCCGAGCAGGTCGCGGTGGTCGAGGGTGAAGTTGTACAGCGTGTCGGCGATGCTGGGGTCCGCGGTGATCGCGGTGGCGAAATCCTGGAACGACGGGCCGCGCCACAGCGGGGTGTATATCGCGTTCAGCGCCTGGTCCATCTCCGGGATCGCGTCCCACGAAGTGCTGTTGTAGGCGTTGAGGTACCGGGCGTAGACGTCCAGGTAGTCGGCCTGCACCTGCGCGCTGTCGGTGAGGACGAACGCCTGCTCCAGCACGGCGCCGTTGCCCGCGCTGACGTCGTTCGCGTGGCTGCTCGCGAACAGCGTGTTGAACCCGTTCTCGATGGCGCCGCGCAGTGCGGAGTCGTACGTGCCGACGTCCGAGGGGTCGCCGTACTGCACGTAGTAGCCGGCGCGCATGAAGTACATCAGCTCGTCCAGGCCGCCGGAGTCGTCGCCGGTGTAGGAGCCGGCCGCACCGGCGACGCCGTTCGCCACCGCGAGCATCTGCGACTCGTCGAACACCGCGTGCGCGTCCGAACCGGTCAGGCTGAACAGCGGGTTGATGCAGGTGGCCCAGTCCACCGTCTTGATGTACGACACGAGGTCGCCGCCGGACCGGCCCGCGAAGTCGCCGGTGGTGCACGACGTGACGGCGGCGGGGCGGGTGGCACCGGGCGAGTTGAGCGCCGCGTGTCCCGACCGGGGCGGCTTGGGCTGCTTGGTCGGCTTGGTCGCTGCCAGGGCGGTCGGCGCCCCGCGCAGCTTCGCGGGCAGCGGCTTGGCCTGCGTGGCGGGGAGTTGGGAGTCCTGACCGGTGTCGGCTCCGGTCGGCTTGGCTTTCGATACGTTCTGTTCGGCGGCCCGCGCGGTCGCGGCGGGTGACGTCGCGGCCGGTGACGAACTCCGCCACGCCGTGCTGGGTGCCGCCGTCGCCTGGGTGGTCATGAGGCCGGCGACGAGTCCTCCGGCTGCCAGGCTCGTGGCCAGGATTCTGGGCAGGAGTGATCGACAGTGCATCGCATCTCCAGTGGGGGGAACGCAGAGGAAGTTGTCCGGAGAGCCGGACAGCGGTATGTAACATTGCACTGAGGTGAAGTCGTGGGCAATGCTCGGGGACCCAGCACTGTCCCCGGTCGACCCATAACACCCGCGCACAGTTCGCCGACGCCTGACAGGAGCGAGTTGCCGATGACGAGGACACAGCCGCCGATCGAGATGATCGAGACGATCGACTGGCACACCGGCGGCGAGCCGTTCCGGATCGTCGTGGACAGCCCGGAAGCGGTGACAGGTCACGGACCGACCGTCGCCGAACGCCGGGTCGCCGCGATGCGGAGCGAGGAGACGCAGTGGGTGCGGGCGCTGCTGTGCGCCGAGCCGCGCGGCCACGCGGACATGTACGGCGGCTTCCTCGTCCCGCCCGACGACGCCGGCGCCCACCTGGGTGTCCTCTTCTGGCACAACGACGGGTTCTCCACCGCGTGCGGGCACGGCACGATCGCCCTGGGCTCGTGGGCGGTCGCCTCGGGCCGGGTCCCGGCACCCGCCGACGGCATGACCGACGTCGTGATCGACGTACCCTCCGGGCGCGTCACGGCGAGCGTCCGGACCGCAGGCGGCCAGGTCCAGGACGCCACTTTCACCAACGTGCCCGCCTACGTCCACGCACACGGCGTCGACGTGCCGACCTCCCGCGGGAAGGTCACCGTCGACATCGCCGACGGCGGCGCGATGTACGCGGTGCTGCCGGCCGAGTCCGTCGGCCTGCGCGTCCGGCCGCAGGACGTCACCGAACTCATCGCCGTCGGACGGGAGATCCGCGACGCGCTGAACGCCGAGCGCGCCGCCGAGCACCCCCTCGATCCCCGGCTGTCCGGGATCTACGGGACGATCTTCACCGAGGAGACCGGACCCACCGAGCTACGGCCCGACGGCAGCCGGCTGGTGCGGCAGCGCAACATCACGGTGTTCGCGGACGGCCAGGTCGACCGGTCCCCGTGCGGTTCCGGCACATCGGCCAGGGTCGCGGTGCTCGCGAGTGCCGAACAGCTGCGCCCGGGCGACGAGTTGCGGCACGAGTCCGTGGTGGGCTCGGTGTTCCGGGCCCGGATCACGGAGCAGACCTCGGTCCACGGAATCCCGGCGGTCGTCACGGCGGTGACGGGCACCGCGCACGCGATCGGCACATGCCGGTTCACCGTGGATCCCCGCGACACCCTGCTGCCCGGGTTCGTGCTGCGATGACCGAGATCCTCGACGCCGAACAGGTCTTCGCGCTCGGCCCGGTCGCCGCCGTCCGGGCCCTCCGCGACGCGCTGGCCGCGGGCCTCGACCCGGACGGCGACGTGCCGCGGGTCATCATGCCGCTGGCCAACGGGCAGGCGCTGTTCATGCCGTCGGAGGCCGACGGCTGGTTCGGGGTGAAGGTCGCGACCGTCGCCCCGGGCAACGCCGCCCTCGGCCTGGACCGCATCAACGCGACCTACCTGCTGCACGACAGCCGGACCCTGCGGACCACCGCGATCCTCGACGGCGTCGCCCTGACGACGCTGCGCACCCCGGCGGTCTCGGTCGCCGCCGGCCTCGACCGGCTGCGCGAGCTCGCGGCGAGCATTGCGGAGAGCGCTGCGGAGAGCGCTGCGGAGAGCAGCACGGAGAGCGCCACGGACGGGCTGCGGCTCGTGGTCTTCGGCGCGGGACCGCAGGCCGAGTGGCACGTCCGGACGATCCGGGCCCACGCTCCGGTCGCCGACGTCACGGCGGTCACCCGCCGCGGCAGTGCGCCCGCGGCCTGGGCGGACCGCCATCTGGCCGCGGACGACGCGGCCGTGGCCGATCACGTCCGTACCGCGGACGTCGTCGTCACCGCGACCTCGGCCCGCACGCCGGTCCTCGACGGGACTCTCGTCCGTGACACGGCGCTCGTACTGGCCGTCGGCTCCCACGAGCCGACGGTGCGGGAACTCGACAGCACGCTCATGGCACGCGCCACGGTCGTCGTCGACAGCCGGGCGAGCGCGCTGCATGAGGCCGGCGACGTGATCCAAGCGGTCGCGGAGGACGCGCTCGACCCGCGCACGCTGGTCACGATGGCCGACCTGCTCTCAGGCAATGCGGTCCTGCCCGCCGACCGTCCCACCGTCGTCAAGATCACCGGGATGGGCTGGCAGGACCTGGTGGTCGCCGTCGCGGCATACCAGCAGCGCGACCAGGTGGATTGACCCGGCACCGGTCCTGCCCGGGGCGCGGCCGAAGACGTCGGCGAGGGTTCGGGGGGCGGTCCCGCCGGTCGGCGCTCCCGTCGCGGGCACGGCGGCCCCCGCCGCCGCTCAGCCTTGTCGCGGACCCGGCGCGCTCCCGTCGCGGGCACGGCGCCACCCTTCGCCGCTCAGCCCGTCGCCGCTCCCGGGCGCAGGGCCGCCGCCGTGGCCATCGCGCCCAGCAGCTCCGCGCGTTGGCCGAGCAGACCGCTGCGGACGCTGACCGCCTGGGCGCTGGCGGGCTGGGCGTAGCGGTCGACGGACTCGCGGACACCGGCTACCAAGGGCGCCCCCGCGGTGCCCAGTTCGCCGCCGAGCACGATCGCCGCGGGGTTGAGGCAGTTGACCAGGTCGGCCAGCACCCGGCCGATGGTGCGCCCGGCATCGGTGACGACCCGGGCCGCCGCCGAGTTGGAGGCCAGCTCGGCCAGCGGCGGGAGCACCGTCGAGGCGTCGCCCGCGCCGGTCTTGAGCACGTGCGTGAGCTGGCGCCGTACCTCGGTGATGGACACGACCGTCTCCAGGCAGCCGCGGCTGCCGCACCGGCACCAACTCGTCGCGCCCGGCAACTGGGTGTGGCCGATCTCGCCCGCGATGCCCGTCGATCCCCGGTAGGTGCGGCCGGCCAGCACGATGCCGGCGCCGATGCCGTGCGACGCCTTGATGTAGAGGAAGTCGTCGAGTCCCCGCCCCGCGCCGAAGGCCCGCTCCCCGCGCGCGCCCATGTCCGCGTCGTTGCCCACGACGACCGGGTGCCCGAGCCTGCGGCCGAGTTCGTCGGCGGGGTCCAGGCCCACCCAGTCGGACAGGATCGTGGGCGCCCGGACCACCTGGGTGCGTACGTCGAGCGGCCCGGGGATGCCCGCGGCGATGCCCAGCACCGGATCCAGCCGCTGCCCGGCGGCCGCCAGGGCTTCGTGGACCAGGCCGGCCGCGGAGTCGAGCGCGTCGTTGGGCCGCCCGTCCACGTCGAGTTCGGCGGTGCACTCGGCGAGGATCTCCCCGGCCGCGGTGGCCACCGCGGCCGTGATGTGCGCGTGCCCGAAGTCGATGCCGACCGCGACGCCCGCGGCCGGCCGCAGGCTCACCAGCCCGGCCCGCCGGCCACGGCCGGCGGCGGCCGGCGGCCCGGCGTCCTCGGTGGCCAGCCCCTCCGCGAGCAGCGCGGCCACGCCCGCGCCGACCGCGCTGCGGGACAGCCCGGTCAGCCGGCTCAACTCCGCGCGGCTGACCGTGTCGTACTCCGCAAGGGCCCCGAGGATCAGTTCCCGCGTGCGCATCCGGCGCGCCGAGACGGGCCCCGTCGAATCTGTCATGCCGCCACCCCAGCCCCGATTCCGCCGTCGAACGGCTTAATTATGACCCAACACTTCCTCTTGAAAGTCGAGTTGGGCGCGCATAGCCTCCATCCGCACGCCAACTTCCCGGGCCGGTCCCACTCGTCACCCCGGGCAAACAGAGGAGCCGTTTTGAAACGATTCAGAACGTCCCGCCGGCAGCGGGCCGCTGCCGTGGCGACCGCCGTGGCAGCCCTGGCCGCCGGACTCGCGCTGTCCCCCACCGGGGTCGCCCCGGCCGCGGCGGCCGGCACCGACGGCCCGAACCCGGCCTGCCCGTGGGTGGGTTCGACCGCGCCGGTGAACACCCGCACGGCGCAGGTCCTTTCGAAGATGAGCCTCGACGACAAGATCGCGATGGTGCACGGCACGGCCGCGGGCCCGTACACGGGCCTGGTCCCCGCCGACAGCCGGCTGTGCATCCCCGCGCTGAAGATGCAGGACGGCCCGACCGGCGTACGGCTGAACAGCACCACGCAGTTGCCGGCCGCAGCCGACGTGGCCGCGTCGTTCGACCCGTCGGTGGCGAAGTCCTACGGCTCGGTGATCGGCGCCGAGGACAAGGCCAAGGGGGTCGACGTCGACCTCGGCCCGACGATCAACATCGTCCGCGACCCGCGCTGGGGCCGGGCGTTCGAGTCGTACAGCGAAGACCCGTACCTGACCGGCCGGATGGGCGCCGCGGACATCGACGGCATCCAGGGGCAAGGCGTGATGGCCCAGGTCAAGCACTGGGCGGTGTACAACCAGGAGACCAACAGGAACACGCCGTCCGACAACGTTATCATCGACGACCGCACCGTCCGGGAGATCTACACCAGTGCGTTCGGCGCGGTGGTGGCCCAGTCGAACCCGGCGTCGGCGATGTGCTCGTACTCCACGGTCAACGGCACCGACGCGTGCGCGAGCCCCTACCTGGACTCGATCCTCAAGGACGACTTCGGCTTCCAGGGGTTCATCACCTCCGACTGGGGCGGCACGCACAGCACGGTCGCCTCGGCCAACGCCGGTATGGACATGCAGATGCCGGACGACTCGTACTTCGGCGCCGCGCTCAAGACCGCCGTGCAAAACGGCCAGGTGGCGCAGAGCCGGCTGGACGACATGGTCACCCGCATCCTGCGCGAGGAGTTCCGCTTCGGGCTGTTCGAGCACCCGTCCAAGGACACCCCGGACGCCGACGCGTCCACGGCCGCGCACCTCGACACCGCGAAGAAGGCCGCCGAGGCCGGCACCGTACTGCTGAAGAACTCCGGCAACGTGCTGCCGCTGAAGTCCGGCACGGTGAAGTCGATCGCGGTGGTCGGCGACGGCGCCGGCGTGGACACCATGACCGCGGGCGGCGGCAGCGCGTCCGTCGGCGGCACCGGCACCATCACCCCGTACGACGGGATCAAGGCGCGCGCCGGCGCCGGGACCACCGTTTCCTACGCCCAGGGCAGCAACGGCCCCGGCGGTGAGCTGCCGGCCATCGACGGCTCGTACCTGACGCCGCCGTCGGGCACCGGGCACGGCCTGCAGGGCGACTACTACACCAACACCACGCTGGCCGGCGACCCGGCGGCGACCCGGACCGACCCGCAGGTCGACTTCGGCTGGAACGGCCAGGCGCCGGCCGACGGCGTGTCGGGCAGCTCGTTCTCCGCCAGGTGGACCGGCACGATCACCCCGCCGACCACCGGCACGTACACGTTCGGGATCACCAGTGACGACGGCAGCCGGCTGTTCCTCGACGGCAAGCAGCTCATCGACAACTGGCGGGACCAGGGCAGCACCACGCAGACCGCGCAGGTGGACCTGACCGCGGGCAAGCCGGTGCAGGTCGAGATGGACTACTACCAGTCCGGCGGCGACGCCGTCGCCGAGTTGGGCTGGACGCCGCCGGGTGCGGACACCCCGCTGGACCAGGCGGTCGCGCTCGCGGCCAGGTCCGACGTGGCGGTCGTCTACGCCAACGACTTCGAGAGCGAGGGCAGCGATCTGAAGAACATCGACCTGCCCGCCGACCAGAACAAGCTGATCTCCGCGGTGGCGGCGGTCAATCCGAACACCGTGGTCGTGCTGAACACCGGCTCGGCCGTGACCATGCCCTGGCTGGACCAGGTCAAGGGCGTGCTGGAGGCGTGGTATCCGGGCCAGCAGGCCGGCAGCGCGATCGCGTCGCTGCTGTTCGGCGACGTGAACCCGTCGGGCAAGCTGCCGGTCACCTTCCCCACGTCGCTGGACCAGGTGCCGGCCTCGACCGCGGCGCAGTTCCCGGGCGTGGACGGCACGGTGGACTACTCCGAGGGCCTGAACGTCGGCTACCGGTGGTACGACACGAACAAGCTGACGCCGCTCTTCCCGTTCGGCTACGGCCTGTCCTACACGTCGTTCGGCTTCTCGAACCTGCGGGTGGGCCGCACGCTCAGCGAGAGGGGCACCGTGCCGGCCAGCGTGGAGGTGACCAACACCGGCAGCCGCGAGGGCGCCGAGGTCGCGCAGCTCTACCTGACCGACCCGTCCTCGACCGGTGAACCGGCCCGCCAGCTCAAGGGGTTCCAGAAGGTGGACCTCAAGCCGCACCAGAGCAAGCGGGTGAGCTTCGAGATCAGCGCGCAGGACGCGTCGTACTGGAGCACCGACGCGCAGGCGTGGGAGCTGGCCACCGGCAAGTACACCGTGCAGGCCGGCGACTCCTCTCAAGCCCTGCCGCTGTCGGGCACCTTCCAGGTCACCAGGAACTCCGGCCCGCGCTTCACCAAGGTCGCCGCGTCGGCCACCGCGAGCGGCGGCAGCACGCTGTCGGTGCGGACCACGTTCACCAACGACTCGACGCAAGGAGTGAGCCAGGCCGCCACCCGGCTGACCGTGCCGGCCGGTTGGACGAAGAAGGCGGTCACCGCCGCCACCTTCCGCAAGGTGCCCGCCGGTGCGTCGGCCACCACCACCTGGCAGGTGCGGGTGCCGGCAGGGGCCAAGGGCGGTGCGGCCACGCTCGCCGCAACCACCGCCTACAGCGGTTCCCACGGCCTGCCGCCGGGCACCGGCAAGGCGACCGTCCAGATCGCCTACGCCGACCTCGCCGCGGCCCGTGACACGGTGGGCGTCACCGACGACGCCGACCAGACCCCCGGCAACCTCGACGGGAAGGGCTACAGCTTCTCCGCGCAGGCGCTGGCGTCCGTCGGTATCACGCCCGGCGGCCAAGTGACCTCCGGCGACGCGACGTTCACCTGGCCCGACGTGCCGGCCGGCCAGGCCGACGCGGTCACCACCGGCGGCCAGCTCGTCAGCCAGTCCGGCACCGGCTCGGCGCTGTCGTTCCTGACCGTCGGCACCAACGGCAGCCAGACCGGCAAGGTCACCGTCACCTACACCGACGGCACCACCTCCACGTCGACCCTGAACGTCTCCGACTGGTACAGCAACGCCGCGGGCGACGGTTGCACGCTGGTCGTCACCGCCCCGCACTGGAACCGGCCGGCGGGCAGCACCAACCCCGCCGACCACAAGGTCAGCCTGTACGCGGCGTCCGTGCCGCTCACCAGCGGGAAGCACGTGCAGTACGTGACGCTGCCGAGCAACCCGGAGCTGCACATCTTCGCCACCGCCATCAGC